>JAPHRB010000097.1 GCA_026197015.1 Gammaproteobacteria bacterium
ATGGATAATCTGCAAAGCTCAAAAGAGCTTTATCACCGTCTGGCTTTAAGTGAAAATGGGTTTGTTTTTGATCCTGTCAGCGGCCAGAGTTTTACTGTAAATGAGACTGGCATAGAGCTTCTGCGTCTGCTTCAGAAATCAGCTGATATGCAGCAAGTACAGGAAACACTGACTGAAATTTATGATGCCCAGCCTAATGAGTTAGAACGTGATATCAATGACTTTACCAGTTCACTGTCTGAATTAATGAGCTGATATGCCAAATAATAAGCTCACAGTGGCGATAACGGGTATGAATGCCAAACCCGATAATCCCGGACCTGGTTTAGCGGTTTCACGCTGCTTAACTGAATCAGAAGATTTCAGCGGCAGAATCATAGGTCTGAGTTATGATGCGCTTGATCCTGGCCTTTATCTTAAAGACTATTGTGATGTTGGATACCTGCTTCCATATCCTTCCTCTGGTGATGATGCTTTTCTTGAGCGGTTAACTGAAATTCATGAAAAAGAACACATTGATATATTTATCCCTTGTCTGGATGCTGAACTGCCCAGCATTATTCGATTAAATTCTGTTATCAATGAAATGGGCATTAAAACCTTTTTGCCCACTGCGGAGCAATTTCGCTTACGAAATAAAGACAAGCTGGTTGAATTATCCAGGTTGGCAGGTATTGGTTGCCCAAGAATAGAAGCCATAAGTAATACGCAGTTCTTTTATGAATGTCAGGATGATAACTGGACTTTTCCACTGGTAGTAAAAGGCCTCTTTTATGACGCGAAAATTGTATATAACCCTGAGGAAGCCATAATTGCATTTAAATCTATTGCAGCTGAATGGGGGTTCCCCGTTCTGGTACAGGAGTTTGTTAAAGGTGGGGAGTACAACCTGACTGCAGTAGGTGACGGTAAGGGTAATATGATTAGTGCGGTGATGATGAAAAAAATGGCCGTAACCGATAAAGGCAAAGCCTGGGCAGGGGTGACTGTGCTGGATAATAAACTGTATGAGGCAAGTCATCAGTTAATAAAAGCCTTGAACTGGCGCGGGCCTTTAGAAGTTGAAGTGCTTAAAGATACTAAAGGTAATTATAACTTACTGGAAATAAACCCTCGTTTTCCAGCGTGGATATATTTATCACATGGTGTAAACCGAAATTTACCAGTGGCTTTGATTAAACTGGCCATGAATGAAACGCCGCCAGATTATGAAGATCTTAAACCCGGAATTTTATTTATTCGATATGCGCAAGAAGTGATAGTGCCGATGAGTAAATTTGAAAACCTTGTTGTCAATGGTGTTAACGACTAGTTATTTTTAATGGAATTAATATGAATAACGTAACAACTGAAGCTAACAGAAAATCCGCGAAAAAAACCTGGAAAAAACCAACTATATCACCGGTTCGTTCAGGTATTCAGAGCAAATTTGGTGCAACAACACATAATCAATGGAAAGATAATATTGATGGTGTGCTCATTAAAGATCTAATCGATAAACACGGTTCACCCCTGTTTGTGATTTCAGAAAAAAAACTCCGCGCTAATATGCGTCGTTTAAAACGTGTATTTATGGCGCGATACCCCGATGTGTTATTTGGCTGGTCTTATAAAACCAATTATCTCGGCGCTGTGTGTAATGTATTACATCAGGAAGGTTCCTGGGCAGAAGTTGTGTCTAATTTTGAATATGAAAAAGCACGTAGTCTTGGTGTGCCCGGTGATAAAATAATATTCAATGGCCCTTATAAAACACGTGACATACTTGTCACGGCAATAAATGAAAATGCCAGAATACACATTGATCATATAGATGAATTATATCTAATTGAAGACATCAGTAATGAATTAAACAAGGACGTGAAAGTTACATTACGACTGAATTTTGATACAGGTTACACAGAACCCTGGAGCAGGTTCGGATTCAATGTAGAATCAGGTCAGGCTTTAAATGCAGCCTGGCGTATAACATCCAGTAAACATCTAAAGTTAACGGGTTTACATAGTCATATCGGTACATTTATTCTTGAACCATTAGCTTACTCTTCACAAGTTCGTATCATGTGTGAGTTTATGAAAACAGTTGAAGATAAAACAGCTTGTGAAATTGATTATATTGATGTGGGTGGAGGTTTTGCTTCATTAAATTCATTGCAGGGTATTTATCTGCCACCTGAACAGGTTGTACCCAGTATTGAACAATATGCTGATGCCATAACTTCAGTGTTGTTGGAATATACAGAAGAACGTGTTGCGCGTGGCAGGTCTAGACCACAACTTGTGCTGGAAACAGGCCGCGCTGTGGTTGACGATACCGAAGTCTTAATTTCTTCCGTGTTTGCTAATAAAAAATTACCTGATGGTCGAAATGCCATCGTGCTTGATGCAGGTGTAAATCTTTTATTTACCGCATTCTGGTATAACCATCATATAACACCGACCCGGCCACTGGATGGTCGTGCAGAAGAAACAGTGCTCTATGGTCCTTTATGCATGAACATTGATGTGTTACGTGCAAGTATTATGTTGCCACCGATTAATGTAGGTGACACATTAGTTTTTAGTCCTGTTGGTGCATACAATAATACCCAGTGGTTACAGTTTATTGAATATAGACCGAATGTGGTGATGGTTCATGAAGATCAAACGGTTTCTGTAATAAGAGAAGCAGAAGATTTATCAGTAGTGACTGCGCAGGAACGTTTACCTGAGCATTTAAAAAATCCTTTTAAATAAAGATAAAACTTGAATAAAGAAGAAACAAATCGAATAGGTTCTCTGCATAACAATGTTCTGGGTGTGCTTAGAGCCTATGCGACTATATTATTTTTAGATCATCCAGTCACTGGTTTAATCATATTAGTTAGTACTCTGTTTTTTCCAAATCTTGGTATTGCCGGATTAATTGGTGCTGTTACAGGGCTGGTACTAGCTAGATTTTTAAACTTCCCGCAAATTTCAAGTGGTATGCATATTTATAATAGTTTACTGGTGGGTCTATCATTAGGCGCATTTTTTCAGCTTGATTATTATCTGATCATGCTCATTATTTTAGGCTCAGTACTTGCCGTTTTTCTCACCGTTGCATTAGCAACAGCATTATGGCGACATGATGAATTACCCGTTCTCAGTTTACCATTTTTCATTGTTGCCATGACTATGGCATTTGCCGCACGTAGTTATCAAAGTCTTCAGTATTACATTGCGCCTTACTCTGCTGCTGGTGATTTTATTAATGTCTGCGTTGATACGTTTTTAAGTTCAATGGGTTCTATATTTTTCATGGCAAATCCAATGGCCGGTCTGGTGTTGTTTGTTATTATCTTTATTCATTCGAGATACCTGGCTTTGCTGGCGTTGGGTGGTTACATCGTGGGGTATGCATTGCTGATATTTCTAACAGGCAATATTAATCCTAATCTTGCGATCTGGAGTGGGTTTAATTTTGCGCTTACAGCAATGGCGGTAGGCGGTATATTCACCATACCTGGCGTTTACGGTTTTATAGTAGCGATGATATCGGCAGCACTCGCGGCATTAGTTACAACGGCCATGCAAAATTTATTATTAGGTTATGGGTTGCCGGTTATGGCCTTTCCTTTTTTAATTACTACCTTAACGGTGTTAGCGGCATTACGTCGGAGAATTGGTTTATCGGCACCCTATATGGCGCCCATACCTGCTTTACCTGAAATTAATTTTGAGCGAGCCAGGCTGGCTAAAGTGCGCAATGGTGAAATTGGCAGTATTCCTTTGTTGTCACCATTTTACGGTGAGTGGGATATTTACCAGGGATTTAATGGTGAGCATACGCATAAAGCCCCCTGGCAACATGCGCTTGATTTTTACATGCTTGAACAGGGTAAAAGTTTTTCCGGTGATGGTTTAGAGTTAGAAGATTTTTACTGTTTTGGTTTGCCTGTTTTATCACCTGTTTATGGAGTGGTGATACGAACCTATGATCGCTTTAATGATAATAAACCTGGCGAAATGGATACCAAAAATAACTGGGGTAACTTTATATTAATTCGACTTGATACCGGTGCACATGTTTTATTAGCTCACCTGAAGAAAAGCAGTATTAAGGTAAAAGAAAAAGACAGAGTCGAGCCGGGTGCAGTGTTAGCAGCGTGCGGTAATTCGGGTCGTTCACCACAACCTCACTTACATCTGCAAACTCAACATGATGCAGCACTGGGGGCGCCTACGGTACCCTTTCATCTAGCAAGTATTGTGGTTGATGATAATAAAACAAAGCCCAGTTATAAGGTCGTGTCGCGACCTGACAAAGGTGATCATGTTCAAGCTGCAGAAAATGATGACAAGTTGGCGAGGAATCTGCATTTACCTGTTGGTCGATCACTTAACTATAAAATGCAATGTGCAAACAGTGAACAATTTATCGAGCGAAAGATGCATGTGGAAGTCACACTAATTGGACAGTATCGTTTTATAAGTGATAGTGGTGCAAGTGCGGCATTTGAAGAAGATAATGGTGTGTTGGCTTTTTATGATCGTACCGGGCCAAAAGATGTTGTACTTGATGCCTGGTTATTGGCGAATGGTTTAACACCATTAACAGACAAGGCATTTAACTGGTTAGATTCACCCTCGGTTAGTTTGTTACCGTTAAGTTTTATGCAGCGCTTATGGTTAAATATCAGGTACCCAATGGGCTGTGGTCTTCTTAGTCAGTATCATCGTAACTGGAATAAAGCAGATAATCAGTGGTTGCAAAGCGCAAGTCACCAACTGAACAAAACATGGCAGGCGAATACTCGATCTATTATATCTGCAGATAAAGGTTGTGTTGCTTACAGTTTAGAATTTAATAATCAAATTTATACAGCAGAATTGACCGATATTGGTCTGATGAGTGATGCGGGTATTCCCGGCTGGCGTGAATCGGTATCTGGAAAAACAAAGTTATGAAATATTTCATTAATAAATTTTTATTGGGGCTAATGTTTATTTGCAGTTCCTTATATGCAGAAGCGAACAACAACTGGTATATGTCTGCCAGTGCAAATATTAGTTTTAATGCTTTTTCTAAATCACAAAATTTAGATACACAGTCTGAATTAGGTGTTTTTGTTGATGCAGATTATCTTGAAAACTATGGCTTAAGTGCCGGCTTGATATACCAGAGCCAGGGGCAGAAAAGCTTCGATAATATAAGTAATAATATTTTATTTCTGGGTGCGCGATATCATATTTACCCAGAATCAGTGCCTGGCAAGTTAAGTCTTTCATTAGAAACCTATACAGCAAATGAAAGCTCAACAGTTAAAACAACCAGCACACAAACACCTGGTTCAGGTTCAGGTGGGCCTTCGACAGTAACCATCGCTACAGAGATAATTAATGATTCGATGGATATAATTAATCCTGTTGTTTCGTATTTAAATTATACAAAAACATTTTATGTTGATCTGGGTTACGCCCAGTCTGAGTATGCTTCAACAGACCCTGAAATTGGTAAACTTAAAGTAAAACAGTGGGCGCCGACTATTGGTTTTTCCTTTAATGACCAGTATGACTGGCTACAGTTTCGCTATTATAATATTGAGCTATCTAACGACACTAGAAGCCCGGGTATTACTGAAACCTCAGCCAGTGAATTTAAATTAACCCATTGGTTGAATAATAATGAAAACTCCAGTTTTAATAATATACAGTTTATTATGCTTATAGGGGAGCGGTTGTTTGCAGTAGATGCCGATGCAAGAAAAGTTTATAACCTTGCTGATATGCAAACTTCAACTTACTCAATTGGCGGCAACTGGAAGAATGTAAATAAAAATGAATTTTATCTCTATGCGGGTGTAGAAAATTATGAAGATCCAGAGTCAAATGAAAACTATAATAATGTGTTTTTATATTCAGGTTACAAAAAATACTGGTAAGAGAATGTTATGAAAAAAATACTGATTAAAATGATGAGTGCTTTACTATTTGTTGTTGCTTCATTTAGTGCAGTTTCTGCAGATGACGCCTGGATGAGAAGTTATACGCTGGAAACAGCGGGTCAATATGCGGCAGCAGCACAATCAATCGAACATTTTTTAAAAGAAATACCCACTAATGAGTTTGCAGTATTGCGCAGTGCGTGGCTTTATTATTTAGCAGAGAATTACTCCCGTTCAATTAAGTATTATCAAACAGCCCTGGAAATTAATAAAAATTCAATAGATGCCATGTTAGGCATGAGTCTGCCTTTAATGGCGCAGGGGCGCTGGAGAGAAGCCGCTTCGATGACTCAGGAGGTGATAAAAATATCTAAATTTAATTATCTGGCCCACACCCGACTTATGACTTGTGAAGATAATTTAGAACAATGGGAAACACTAGAAAAACATGCTGAAACGCTGATTGTTTATTATCCTTCTGATGCAACCATACTGGTATATCTTGCGAGGGCGTATAGTCACACTAATAAGGGCCTAAAAGCTAAAGAAGTATACCAGCAGGTTTTACAGCGTTATCCAGGGCATCTTGAAGCCAGTAAATTTCTGTCTAAGTGATAAAGTGGTTTATTTTAAATACATTATGAAGTTGCCAGATCAGGAGAATAAATCATGGTTGTAAAACGCAGGCATGAAATGGGTGCAGGGGGGCAGTGTATATGTCCAAAATGCAGTAAAAAAACAACACACCATGATGGTATACCATGTCAGGATGAACGCTGCCCGGACTGTGGTGTAAAACTGTTTAGAGAAGGTTCATACCACCATAAACTATTGCTAAAAAAGCAGGAAGAAAAACAAAAAAAGGACAGTTAAGCATAATTGGGTAACAAATAGGTGCCAGAGCAGTATTGTTTATGATATTAGTGGGTTTTGTGCTCTGGCGTGAGTTAACGTCCCATTTAACTCCAGTAAATATTTCATAATCGATTTTACATGTTAACGACTAGACTTCACTACAAGTCTTATATTGGCGATGTTAGCAGCATGTTACCTGCTGGGTATTAGCTTTATTCCTGTTTTGAATAATAAAAAATCATCTTATCGTTATTCGTGTTAACATCACCGGCTCAGCGTAACGGAGCTTATGTTTTTTATTTTATAAGCTCATCTGTTTTCTAGTTTTACCACAGGCAAATCTTACCGCAAGCTGAACATACCAATAAATTACCAGAGCTGACTGCCTTTGCCGGTGCTGAGTTAGTTCTTCGTATTTACTTTTTTACTTTATGATTTTGTTTTCTGTAGTGCACACCAGACTTTGTGCTTAGGGTGTTTTGCTATTTGTTCGATCGAAAAA
>JAPHRB010000064.1 GCA_026197015.1 Gammaproteobacteria bacterium
GGGACAGGGCGCAAAAAGCTGCGACCTTTCCCCGAGGGAGATGTGCCGTGGCAGGGTAAAATTACGTCGGGAAAATAAAACGCTACTATTTGTGTTAATCCTGTGATTTTTCAGGAGATTCAATTATTCCGATAACATCATTGCCCAATCAATTATAAAAAAATATCGCTATATATATCATTTTGGCCTGAAATTTATTGCAGTCCTGCTCCTGAGAAGGCAAACTAATCTACCATTCAGCTTGCAAGATTATTATGCCCGAATCATTAACTTATCCTACAAACAACGACTATCAGATTGCTGATGCACCTACTAAGAACTTAAAAGTTCCGCCTCACTCTATAGAGGGAGAACAAGCGGTATTAGGTGGGCTTATGCTGGATAAGCGGGCCTGGGAGCAGATTGCTGACCGTATCACCGAAGAAGACTTTTATCGGCATGATCATCGTCTTATTTTTCGTAGTATTGCCAAGCTGGAGGCTGCAGATAAACCTTTTGATGTAGTGACACTTTCAGATGAATTATCTAAAACCCATGAGCTCGAAGATGCGGGTGGTCTGGCCTATTTAGGGCAGCTTGCCAAAGATACACCAAGTGCAGCCAATATACGTGCTTATGCTGATATTGTGCATGAACGCTCCGTTTTTCGACAACTAATAGAAGTTGGTACCGATATAGCAGGTAGTGCTTTTAACCCTGAAGGGCGCGAGAGTAAGGAGCTTCTGGATGATGCTGAGCGTCGGGTTTTTAAGATTGCCGAGCAGGGAAATCATGCGAATAGTGGCTTTAAGGGCATCAAGCAGTTATTAACCTCAACCGTTGAACAAATAGATAAACTGTTCGAGCAGGAAGGTACACTTACCGGTGTTACAACAGGTTTTAAAGATTTTGATGAGCAAACTAGTGGTTTGCAGAAGGGTGACCTGGTGATTGTTGCTGGCCGACCATCTATGGGTAAAACTACCTTTTCTATGAATATTGCTGAAAATGCAGCCATTGCGCAGGGTACTTCGGTTGCTATATTTAGTATGGAAATGCCCGCTGAGTCATTAGCTATGAGGATGATTTCATCAATGGGCCGAATTGACCAGCATCGCCTGCGGACGGGCCAGCTTAATGATGAAGACTGGCCTAGAATAACCTCAGCTGTTTCTCTGCTGTCGGAAGCAAAAGTATTTATTGATGATACACCCGCACTATCTCCCACTGATTTACGTGCCAGAGCAAGGCGATTAAAACGTGAACATGGTTTGGGGCTGATCGTTATCGATTATCTTCAGTTAATGCAGGTGGCGGGCTCATCTGAAAACCGCACCAATGAAATTTCTGAAATTTCTCGTGGACTAAAAGCCCTTGCGAAAGAGCTTGAGGTGCCGGTAATTGCATTATCACAGTTAAATCGGAGTTTAGAGCAGCGGCCTAATAAAAGACCGGTTATGTCAGATTTACGTGAATCAGGCGCGATTGAGCAGGATGCTGATGTAATCGTTTTTATATATCGTGATGAAGTTTATAATGAAGACACCACTGATAAAGGTATTGCTGAAATAATTGTTGGTAAACAGCGTAATGGTCCTATCGGCACGACGCGTTTGACTTTTCTGGGACAGTTTACAAAGTTTGAAAATTACAGCCCTGAGATGTATTCATCTAACGGTTTTGAATAAAACATTCACGGACGCCTTTTTAAATGACAGGTAATCGATCAGCAAAAGTTTCAATTGATCTGGCTGCTTTGCAACATAATTTTCAACAGGTAAAAAAATACGCAGCGACTAGTCAGGTTATGCCAGTAATTAAGGCTAACGCTTATGGTCATGGAATGTTGCGGGTTGCTGAAAGTTTAACATCTGCGGATGGTTTTGCGGTTGCACAATTACCCGAAGCGATTGCTTTGCGTGAAAATGGAATTGATAAACCGATTACAGTGTTTCATGGGTTTTCAAATCAGCAGCAATTAGAGTCTGTTTTTCAGTATTCTTTACGACCGGTTATAAGTCAGTACTGGCAAATAGATCTGTTAGCGGCGTGTGAACAAACATCTAAAATTGATGTGTGGTTAAAAATAAATACCGGTATGGGGCGTTTAGGTGTCCAGCTTGATGATGTAGAAACGTGTTATAAACGCTTAAAAAAGATAAATTCTATAGATCAAACAGGTTTAATGATGCACTTTGCAAATGCAGATAAGGCTGATCACAAATCAAACCAGTTACAACTTGAGCGTTTTGAAACACTATCTAAATTATACGAAGCGCAAACCAGTGTTTCTAATTCTGGCGCTCTTATAAGTAATTTATGTAAAAAACAGGACTGGGTGCGTCCGGGTATTATGCTTTATGGTGCTTCCCCTTTGTCAGGTAAAACAGCTGAAGAGTTGAACCTGAAACCTGTAATGAGTTTATATGCGGAACTGATCGCTATTAATGAAATGAAGAAAGATCAAACTGTTGGTTATGGTGATAGCTGGGTCTGCCCACAGGATATGCGGGTGGGAATTGTAAATATTGGTTATGGTGATGGTTATCCGCGGCATGCAACAGCTGCACCGATTGCAGTAAACGGCCAATTATGTCATTTGCTTGGTAACGTTTCTATGGATTCAATTGCCGTGGATTTGCGTGGCGTTAAGGCTGAATGTGGTGATGTAGTCGAATGTTGGGGGCAGCAAGTTTCGGTTGATGAAGTCGCAGCCTGTTCGGAAACAATATCTTATGAGTTGCTGTGTAATTTAGGCTAACTTGATCTATAAAGACTAATCCGCTAGTGTCTGATACATAATGAAAAAAAATAATATTCTGGAGTCAAAAATGTATAAGGGTTTTTCTCTTTTTATAATACCAATTCTCGTTAGTTTATTAACCGGTTGTGGTGGCGGAACTTCGATGTTTCGTGAAAACCCGCAACATTCAGGCGTCAATAATTCCTCGGCACCAAGAGAACTAGATAAGCTGGTATGGAAATTTTCTGCACCGAGTAAAGTATATTCATCACCTATCGTTGCAGATGAAACTGTGTATGTAGGCTGTAAAGACGGCTCTGTTTATGCGCTCGATTTATATGATGGACACTTAAAATGGAGTTTTGCTACAAAAGATAATGTTGAAGCATCAGTTGCAGTGAAAGGTGACACATTGTATATCGGCAGCTGGGATGGTTACCTTTATGCCGTTGATATAAACAGTCATGAGCTTAAGTGGAAGTTTCGTACCGGAGGGCTTATTTATTCGGCACCAGTTATTGAAGGTGGTGTTGTTTATTTCGGCAGTAAAGATAAACAGGTTTATGCGGTAGATGCAGATACAGGTGCAGAAATCTGGCACTTTGATGCGCAGTCAGTTGTTTATACTTCTCCGGCAGTTTCTAATGGAATGGTATTTGTGGGTACATTAAATGGTTATGTGCGCGCCATTAATCAAAAGTCAGGGCAGGAGCAATGGAAGTACGCAATAAATAGTTCCATTTATTCATCTCCCAGTATAAATAATGGATACGTATATATTGGTGCAGATGATAAACAGTTATATGCCATTAATATTGATACAGGACAGCTGAAGTGGGAGAAAAAGACGGCAGGAAAACTGTTTTCATCCCCTGCGGTATCAGGCGATAAGGTTTATGTAGGTAGTACTGATAATTATATATATGCCTATGATGAGCAGAAAAGCGGTCGTATCTGGGAGTATCAAACTCGAGGGGCTATTTATTCATCACCCGTTATTGCTTCAGAGACCGTGTACATAGGTAGTACAGATGGTTATTTATATGCGATGCATGCAGAAACCGGCAAACGCCGCTGGCGTTATAAGGTGGACTCTAAAATTTACTCAACCCCTGCTATTGCCGATGGTATGGTTATTATCAGCTCTGTGAATGGTGAGGTTTTTGCAATAAAGTAATGCTGCTAAAGGGGTGGTAGTCATTCTATCATCCCTTCAATAGTGATATTTAATCAGAGATTATTGAAAAATTGATGTCTAATGGTGAGTTAAAATCTTGCTTCCAGGATTTTCAGGGGGCAGTCTACGTAAAGTATCCAGGCTATTAGCTGCAATGAGTGATTCAACATGTTCTATGTTTTTATCCAGATATTCTAAATACAAATTGTTATTACCGAAGTGGGCTTCAGCATATTTGTATACCTGTAGAAATAAATTATTCAACCGACCTTTAACTTCTGAATTATAAAATACAGGTGTTTTTTCTAATAAGTCTTCAGCAGATTCAAATAAGACCACCGACTTGCCAGTCTTGTCTTTGCCTGTTGTCATGCCACCCAGTTCAAACTCCGGGAATAACCTTTCTTTGCATTTTTCCAGATAACAGCGATCTGACATTTGGGCAATAAGGTCTGCAGTACCTAACATATATCCGAGTAAGTGCAATTTCTCATCAGGTAACTTAATTTGATCGGGGGGCACTTCATATCCAGTGTAGTGCACCATATTAGCTGAAATATCTGCCAATTCAGGCATACCAATAAGGTGTAGATAATTATGCAAAAAATTAGCACTTCGGCTCACATGCACTGCAGTATATTGCGCCCCATTGTGGAACTTCTGATCGTTAGTTTTACGAATATAACCAGAATCATGAAACAGGGCGGTAATAATAGCCAGACTGGTTAATTTAGCGCCAAAGGTATGAACACGATCACGTTGTCTTTCATGACCATCAATGAGACGGGCCAGAGCTAATGTCATATCTAATGTATGTTGTTTATCATGGTAAAAAGTATCACAGGCATTAAAACCGCTGTAATGCCCTTCAAACAGGTTATCAAAATCTTCAAAAGCCTGACGTATGCAACTGTCATCTGTTGCCAGATAACAGCTATGAAAAATATCACATACAGCGTCACAAACAGCCTGACTGTCAGTGACTTTTATTGTGTTAGATACATCGTATTGTGATTGTCGTGATTTCATTGCAGAGTCTGAGTTATATGAGTTGCCTTTCGTATAAAGGTAATCCTACAAAGGCATAGGCAAAATATCTGTGAAATTTATCACACTCAGTTTAGCGACAAACGGAATTCAGTGAAAATATTATTATTTATGTGAATTAATACTTATATTTCTGCTTTATATAAGTCGTTACAAAGGAAATTTGCAAGTTTTATAAACAGTAGAGTCAGAGCCAGTTTAACTTTTAGTCACCTGTTTGGGGGATTAAATTTTGTTTTTTCTATTTACTGGTATGTGTAAATACACCATCCCAGTTTTCTTCAGGTGGGTTAGCACGGAAAAATGCAATTCGATCAAGATAAATTTTGTAAATTAATCTGTCTGGTTCCTGCTGGCTTAATTGAAATATAGTTTGTTCAGCACCATCCCAGTTTTGTTTTCTGTATAGTTTAATAGCATGGTGAAATTCTTTAATTCTTTTACGTTCGGTTTTATCAACGTTCTCAACTAAATCGACAGGCTCATATATAGTAACGGGTTTGTTTTTGCCCTTAACTCTTACAAGATCTAACATGCGATATTCAAACTCAGGTACCTCATGCTGAGTAGATTCGTTAACAATAAAATCAACACCGTAATTTTTTGTTAAGCCTTCTAAACGTGAGCCAAGGTTAACTGAATCACCCAGAACTGTGTAATCAACACGGAACTCAGAGCCTTTGTTGCCGACATTCATTTCACCTGTATTTATACCGATACCAATTCTGATTTCGGGCTGCCCCTTTGCTTTAAAGTTTTTATTTAATACCTTTATAGCCTTTAACATAGCAAGGCCAGCATTTAGCGCATTTCTGCCGTGATGAGGGTCTTTTAAGGGAGCCCCCCAGAAAGCCATAATGGCGTCACCCATGTATTTATCGATTGTGCCCCTGTTTTTATGAATAACTTCAGTAAGCGGTGTTAAAAAAGCGTTAATAAATGCAGTGAGTTCTTTAGGTTCCATATTTTCTGAGATACTGGTGAAACCGCGCACGTCAGTAAAAAGAACGGTCATATTACGAATTTCACCATCCAGGTTTATTTCTTTTAAGTTACGGCTCATTTCATCAACAAGATCCGGTGGTACATATTGACCGAACAAATGAGTAAGCTGCCGTTTGCCGCGAGATTCAACAAAGAAACCGTAAGACATATTCATCAGATATAACATCATTACCAGTATTAGTGGCGAGGCAACTGGCATAATGACCATCAATTGATTCCATGCATAATTATCCAGTAGTAAAACAATGCTGATAGTTAACACGGCTGTAATAGTGCTCCATGTGGGAGATAACATAGGTAAAATGATGGTAAGAATAATGCCTAATAAAAAGAGTAATAATATTTCAAAACCAATCATATACTCGGGTTTATGTTTTATAGACTGATCTAATATACCCTGTATTATGTTTGCGTGTACTTCCACTCCAGGATATGCAGATTCAAGGGGAGTGGTTCGAAGATCGAGTAAGCCGGCGGCGCTTGTTCCAAAAATAGCAATTTTATCTTTCAATAAATTACGAGGAATAGATTTATTTAAAATGTCTGCTGCAGAAATATAATCAAATGTTTTTTGTTTGCCTATATAAGGCACCATAACAGCAGAATGCTCATCAACTGGAATTGCAATATCACCTACATATACCCACTCTAAAGACTTGCTACCATCAGTTTCATCACTCGTACCATAACCCAGTTTTAATGCGTTATTTTTTAATGATGCACGTGTTATTTCCAGTGCTAATGATGGGTATAACTTATCATTATAAGATTGTAATAAAGGAACGCGCCTAAATACGCCATCTTCATCTATAAGTGGGTTATCAAAAAAACCGCCGGATAATGCGTTTTTTTGCAGTGCATTGATATTGGCTGTATAACCTCTCGCGTTTAAAAAGTCGAATGAGTTTATAATATCAGGCGTGAACTGTGGTATTGAGGGAGGCAAGGTTCCTTTAGAGAGTTCATTGTCCAGGTTGTTGAAGATCACTCCCAATACAGTATTTCGATTTGTCAGACTTTTAGCAAGGTTTTCATCTCTACGCATCATATTGCGATTGTTTTTAATTATCTGTTTAAATTCTTCGCTACTTGAAATAGAGCTATTAGATAATTGCTCGATAATCCTGTCACCAGGGCCTTCATCTTTTTCGGCAAATAGAATATCGAAACCAAGAACATTAATACCATAATAGTCGAATAGGTTTGTAACTATATTGCCAAGTATATTCCGTTCCCAGGGCCATTGGCCAATTTCAGCCAGACTCTTTTCATCGATATCGATAATAACAACTTTTTTTGTAACATTTGAAGGCAGAGAAAGTTGAAGACGAAAGTCATAAGAAAGATTTTCGAGTGTGTCTACAAAGCGTAGTGGAATCATGCCACTTGCGTTAGCAAAGAGAATAAAAGTAATCAGTAACCCCAAACTGTATCTAAAAAATCTCTGTTTAAACACCCATTTGCCTCTGTAATTGTTATTTTACTTATCTTTAGGACAATAGCAGAGAACGACAGTGACTGCCATATTCTGAAATTAAGTTGATGTTTTAACAATGGCTGTTTCAACCAACAGCTATTTCTAATAAAATACAGAATCAACATAAAACAGGATAGCGTAATGCCAGAGACAAGCAGAATTTTACTGGGTGTAAATATAGACCATATTGCCACGTTAAGGCAGGCAAGGGGAACACGTTACCCTGATCCGGTGCATGCTGCTTTGCAGGCAGAGCAGGCAGGTGCAGACTCAATAACTCTGCATTTACGCGAAGATCGCCGGCATATACAGGAAAGTGA
>JAPHRB010000034.1 GCA_026197015.1 Gammaproteobacteria bacterium
AGCATCGGCCTTCTAAGCCGAGGGTAACAGGTTCGAGTCCTGTCAGGCGCACCATTTTAAATGAGCTATATATAATATGTTAGCTCATCTGGATAGAGCATCGACCTTCTAAGCTGAGGGTGGCAGGTTCGACAAAATTGTCTGGAGCAATTTTGAACATGATCAATTGTATTTTATTGACCATGGCCCGAAGGGTGGAGGGCAGGATGCCCGGAATAATCCTGTCAGGCGCACCATTTTAACGTTTTATGGTGGGTGTAGCTCAGTTGGTAGAGCCCCGGATTGTGATTCCGGATGTCGCGGGTTCGAGTCCCGTCACTCACCCCAGTATAATCAAGCACTTACAGAAATGTAGGTGCTTTTTTTTGCCTGCATTTATATAAAAGTATATATAGGCTTTTAATGTGTTTATGAAATTACAAGGTAGTATTTTTATATATTTCAGTTTAACTACCTTTAAGTGTATTTAATAACAGGCATGTTTTAATTTATATTTGAGTTAAAAAACATGAAACTCATATATGGTGTAAATATTGCTTATTAATTTTAAAACGTTAATTAATTCAATTAAAGTGTAAAGGGAATCAACAAATGAAAATCTGTAAATTAACGATAGCTGTTTCAGTGTATCTCATATCAACCGGGGCAAATGCTGCGCTTCTCGAACGCCTGGATGGTTTGGCTTATTATGATACTGAAGCTGATTTAACCTGGCTGGCGGACGCTAATATGGGCGGTATGATGGGCTGGTCTGAAGCGAATGACTGGGCGGCCACCTTAAATATTAGTGGTGTGACTGGCTGGCGTTTACCAGAAACGGTAGATGTTGGTAATGACGGTGTTACACCCAATAGTGTGTTTATTGAATTACCAGGAGTTGATGCTGGTTATAACATTACTTCACCCAGTGAAATGTCTAATATGTATTATAACGTGCTTGGTAATACTGCTTATGTAGATGAAAATGCACATAATATAGGTTGTTCATCTCCGGATAGTGCTCCTGAATATTGTTTAGAAAATACAGGCCCTTTTAGTAATATACAAACATCCCTTTATTGGTCGTCTACTGGAGATGTTACTCATAGTGGTTATGCTTGGTATTTTGAGATGATGACTGGTTATCAATGGACTGCAAATACTGGTATTCAAGGTTATGCGTGGGCTGTTCATACAGGAGATGTTAGTGCTGTGCCAGTGCCGGCTGCTGTGTGGTTATTTGGTTCAGGTCTTCTTGCTTTAGCTGGTTTAGCGAAGCATAAGAAAACTTCTATTTAACTTTCTTTTTATTTCAGGCAGTTATCTTACTGTCTTTTTAATGTTGAAGCTTTGTGGGTATTTTAAGTGCAAACTCATTAGCTAGGATTCAACTGTTAAGTAGTAATGGTAAATCGGTGCTAGAGCAAGATAAGCTCTAGTATCAAATACGCATTCTGGCTTCAATTTGAACACTTTTTTATAACTTATAAAAAGCCTAATCAGCTTATTCCGCACAGCTAAGCAGAAAACCAGTAATCGATATTCATATGGTGCAAGTTGTTATATCTGTTGGTTTGAGTCGTTTTGCTTTATTCGTCAGAGAGAAAAATTAACCATCGAGAAAATGCTTAACGTGATAATAGATGTTGATTCTGCGAGTGAGGTGAGACGATCAATAAGTATAATAACCCAAAGCTGACATTCACCTTCATAAACCCTATATGTGGTTTTTTTACAGTAATCGTTGCTGAGAATAAATATATCAATTAACTCTATTTAAAACAGTTGCTTATAAAAACGACATGACTTTTGAGTGATTTGATCATTGTGTGATAAATTTAACAAATGTGTAAAGGAATATAATAAACGAATAAAACACTCACTCTTAGAATTAATTCAACACCTGCATAATAGGCTCCGCCCAGTTGCGGAGTTTTTATGGCTTAAATAAAAAGTTACGAGCATCCGCTATTGGCCGTCTGCAAGCTATCGGTTTTTGACTCAAAACCGTCATTCGTGTTTTAAATGTCTCGATGTTATTTTTCTTTGTAGGCTCTGATTTAAGCGTTAACTATCAGTTGAATTAAGTTTATTGTTATCGTTTGTTTCTAATGTGTGTTGTCTTCATATCTTATAAACATTTTTAAGTCTTCTCCAAATAATATTAAATTATTTTTCCTTGTACATGTCGCTTCATATGGTCAGGTATATTATCGATAGCTCTTGTGGGCATTGTGGTTTCTGGGTGCTTTTTTATTGTAGTTTTTTTATCTTTATTTATCGATTAAGACCTAATAGTTCGTAGGAAGAAAGAAGGTCAGCGAGCTGGACTCGAATCATTATCACCATATAAATGAATGAGTTAGAAATAGATAAAAATTATGGGCAAAAAAAAACGAGCTAGCAAAATTGCTTAACTCGTTGTTTTATATAGCAAATATGAACCTGCTATGAAATATGGCTCCCCGACCTGGACTCGAACCAGGGACAAACGGATTAACAGTCCGTTGCTCTACCAACTGAGCTATCAGGGAATGGTAGATATTTTCAATGTTATTGCTGCTTGAAACATGACGTTTCGAGGGGCGCTATAATACTGATTCACCCCTTGTCGGTCAACACTAATTTACTGATTAACCAACAAATTTCTTAATTCTATCCAGTGCTTTCTCTAAACTTCCCATATCAGTGGCAAAAGAGATGCGCATATGGCCGGGACTACCAAAAGCTGAGCCAGGAACCAGAGCAACTTCGGCTTCCGCAAGAATCTTTTCTGCCAGTTTGACATCGTCTTTTATGCCCATTTTTTTCATTACCTGGCTGAAGTCGGGGAAGATATAAAAAGTGCCGTCACTGGCAATGCTCTCTACACCGTCAATTTTATTAAGTTCTGCCAGCACAAAATCGTGGCGCTCTTTAAATGCCTTATTCATCTCATCCAGACGAGACTGGTCACCTTCGAGTGCCGCCTGAGCCGCAACCTGTGAAATAGAAGTGGGGTTTGAGGTGCTCTGAGACTGGATCTTTTTCATGTTTTTGATTAGATCAGCCGGGCCTGCAGCGTAACCGATGCGCCAGCCTGTCATAGCATAGGCCTTGGAGACGCCATTTAGTACAACCGTACGCTCGTAAAGATCTGGGCAGGCATTAACGATGTTACAGAAGGCTTCTTCAGTCCAGAGGATCTTTTCATACATATCATCTGTGGCAATGATGATATCTGGGTACTGGCGTAATACGTCACCCAATGCTTCTAACTCAGCCATAGAATAGGATTTCCCCGATGGATTAGAAGGACTGTTAATGACAAACAGGCGTGTTTTATCTGTTATGGCGGCTTTTAGCTGGTCCGGGGTGATTTTAAAGCCCTGTGACTGGTCGCCCTGTACAATTACGGGTTCTGCATCAGCCAGTAATACCATGTCGGGGTAGGACACCCAGTAAGGCGCAGGAATAATGACTTCATCCCCGGGGTTGAGTAATGCCTGAGCCATATTAAAGAAACTCTGTTTACCCCCGCATGAAACCAGTACCTGGTCTGCAACGTAGTTTAAACCGTTATCTTTAGAAAATTTGTTTATAATGGCCTGTTTAAGGCTGGGCATACCATCAACCGCAGTATATTTTGTCTGGTTGTTGTTGATAGCTTCAATCGCCGCCTGTTTTACGTGGTCAGGTGTCGCGAAATCGGGCTCACCTGCGGCAAGGCCAATGACATCTTTGCCTTCGGAACGTAATTGTTGTGCCAATGCGGTAACGGCTAATGTAGGTGAAGGTTTTACTTTTTGAATTCTATTGGATGCTTGTGCCAAAGCGATATACCCTGTCTGATTGAGTTTTTATAATTCTGAGTGTGAGTATAAACAAAGTTGCTTGTGTTTGTCCTATCCCAAAGGGTAGTAAAACGCATTTTTTTTCAGTTTTTTTTAAAGTTTTTTATAATGTCGAAACAATTTGAATTAGAAACGGATAAAACACCTGCAGGGGATCAGCCTGCAGCCATTAAAACTTTGCTGTCCGGGCTGGAAGATGGTTTGTTAAATCAGACACTTTTAGGTGTTACTGGCTCGGGTAAAACATTCACTATTGCGAATGTTATTCAGCAGTCGCAACGCCCGGCGATGATTCTTGCGCCAAACAAAACGTTAGCGGCTCAGTTATATGGTGAGATGAAAGAGCTCTTTCCGCATAACTCGGTGGAATACTTTGTTTCTTATTATGATTACTACCAGCCCGAGGCCTATGTGGTTGCCAGTGATACCTTCATTGAAAAAGACGCCTCGATTAATGAACATATAGAGCAGATGCGTTTGTCTGCGACTAAGGCGCTTTTAGAGAGACAGGACACCATTATTATCGCATCGGTATCATCGATATATGGACTGGGTGACCCGGAATCATATTTATCTATGATGTTACACCTGGTCAAGGGTGACATGATTAATCAGCGGGATATCTTACGTCGTCTGGCGGAAATGCAGTACACCCGAAATGATATGGAGCTTGGGCGAGCAAATTATCGTGTGCGGGGTGAGGTGATTGATGTGCATCCTGCTGAGTCTGAGTATGAAGCGGTGCGTATTGAGTTATTTGACGATGAAGTTGAGCAGCTAAGTTTTTTTGATCCATTAACGGGTGAAGTGTTACGTAAAGTCTCACGTCTCACGATATATCCCAAGTCGCATTATGTAACACCTAAAACGGTAATTTATGAAGCCATAGATAAAATTAAAGTAGAGTTGAAAGAACGCCTGGAACAATTGCGAGATAATAATAAGTTAGTAGAAGCACAGCGTTTAGAGCAGCGCACCATGTTTGATCTGGAAATGATGCGTGAATTAGGTTACTGCAATGGCATAGAAAATTATTCCCGTTATTTATCTGGTCGTAACCCTGGTGAAGCGCCTCCCTGTTTATATGATTACCTGCAGGATAATGCATTATTAATTGTAGATGAAAGTCATGTCACCATTCCACAGCTTGGTGCCATGTATAAGGGTGACCGGTCGCGCAAAGAAAACCTGGTTAATTTTGGTTTTCGTTTGCCTTCTGCATTAGATAACCGGCCCATGAAATTTGAAGAGTTTGAAGCGATTCGCCCACAAACTATTTATGTTTCAGCAACACCTGGGCCTTATGAAACAGAACATTCAGACCAGATAGCAGAGCAGGTGGTCAGGCCGACCGGGTTGTTAGACCCGATAGTTGAAATTCGGCCTGTGGCGACACAGGTTGATGATGTGCTGTCGGAAATAAATATTCGGGTACCGAAAAAAGAAAGGGTATTAATTACCACTTTAACCAAACGTATGTCAGAAGACTTAACCGATTATTTGAGCGAACATGGGGTGAAAGTAAGGTACTTACATTCAGATGTAGATACAGTTGAGCGTATGGAAATTATCCGCGATTTACGTTTAGGTGAGTTTGATGTGTTAGTCGGTATTAATCTGTTACGAGAAGGTTTAGATATTCCTGAGGTTTCTTTAGTCGCCATACTCGATGCAGATAAAGAAGGTTTTCTGCGTTCCGACAGATCATTAATTCAAACCATGGGGCGCGCTGCAAGAAACTTAAACGGCCGGGCTATTTTATATGCCGATAGAATCACAGGCTCAATGGAAAGAGCCATAGGTGAAACAGAGCGACGTCGTATAAAACAAAAAGAATATAATGACATTCACGGTATAACCCCGACCGGTATTACAAAATCAATTCAGGATGTTATGGGTATGGGATATGAGCAGAGGCATCTGCAACATACATTAAAAGTGGCTGAGCAGCAGGCTCAATATGCGCATATGTCGATGAAAGAAATCAGCAAAGAAATGGATAAGTTAGAAAAACAAATGTTTAAACATGCACAGGATTTAGAGTTTGAAGAAGCCGCTGCGGTAAGAGACAAAATTAATCAGTTAAAAGAACTTGCATTGCAGGCATGATACGAATAGCTCACTCATTCATCAACCTGGTTAATGGGAAATAAAGGTCAAAACGGATTATCAGGTTCTGGGATAACTTTGAAATATCAACCTCTAAAACAACTCGTTCCCACGCGGGAGCGTGGGAATGCATAACTAACCAGGTAACACATACCCAACAACATTCTTCTCTCCTGTCACCAGTAGCTCACACCACAAAAAATTGATTCCTTTGATTAAGAACAAGCAATACGTTGTTTACTGCGACACGGGACGAAATAACTCAGCAGCTTCTCGTTTATTACATGAGCG
>JAPHRB010000052.1 GCA_026197015.1 Gammaproteobacteria bacterium
CATTTCTGAATATCAAAGTGCTGACCAGTATCTTCTTCAAGTGTTTTTTGCAGCCCCTCTATATCCCACTGCTCTTCCAATGTACCTGCGGGAACGAAGTTCGAGACTACTGTATTAACAACATCACTACGCACTGACTCAATAATGTCGCTCAGATCATCTTTAGCCATCATTTCATTTCGCTGCTGGTAAACAACTTTACGTTGATCATTTGCAACATCATCATATTCTAATAACTGCTTACGAATATCAAAGTTATGACCTTCAACTTTACGCTGTGCATTTTCTATTGCTCTTGACACCCAGGGATGCTCTATTGCTTCACCTTCTTCCATGCCTAATTTTTTCATTAGACCAGACATTTTTTCCGACGCAAATATACGCATCAGATCATCCTCTAGTGAAAGATAAAATCGTGTAGAACCTGCATCACCCTGTCGGCCCGAACGACCACGTAACTGGTTATCTATGCGACGTGATTCGTGACGCTCACTACCAATGACATGTAATCCCCCAGCAGCCAAAACCTGCTCATGTCTTAGCTTCCATTGCTCAGTCATACTTTCTTTTTCTGCGTCAGAAATCTCGCCTTTATCCGCCATCTCAACATCGAGGTTACCACCTAATACTATATCCGTACCACGACCAGCCATATTGGTAGCAATTGTAACCGCTCCAGGTACACCGGCTTCAGCAATAATCCCGGCTTCTCTCTCATGTTGCTTAGCATTTAACACATTGTGTTTAACATTCAGTTTATTTAATAAACTCGATAAATGCTCGGAAGCTTCAATTGAAGCAGTACCAACCAGAACCGGCTGCTTACGTTCGATACAGTCTTTTACATCTTCTGCAATTGCATTGAACTTTTCTTCTACTGATAAGAAAATTAAATCACCATGATCTACTCTTGCCACATCAAGATTGGTAGGAATAACCATTACTTCAAGATTGTATATAGACTGAAATTCAAATGCTTCAGTATCAGCTGTTCCTGTCATTCCAGATAGTTTTTCATATAAGCGGAAATAATTCTGGAAAGTTATAGAGGCTAAAGTTTGATTTTCATTTTCAATATTTACTTTTTCTTTCGCTTCAATTGCCTGATGTAAGCCGTCAGACCAGCGACGACCTTCCATTGTTCGACCAGTAAATTCGTCTACAATAACAATTTTTCCATCTTGAATGATATAACTCACATCTTTCTGGAATAATACATTGGCACGAATAGACGCTGTTAAATAATGAATTAAATTTATATTTGTCGCACTGTACAAGCTGTCATTTTTGTCAAGAATACCTTCTCGTATTAATAGCCCTTCAACTTTTTCATGCCCCTGTTCAGTTATGTGTACCTGTTTATTTTTCTCGTCTACTGTGTAATCACCGGTTGGCTCATCTTCTTTTGTTTCAGCCTCTTCACCTTGCTCTAACTCTTTTACTAATTCATTAAATTTTACATATAACTCAGAGTTGTCATTAGTTGGCCCCGAAATAATAAGCGGCGTACGGGCTTCATCAATTAAAATTGAATCCACCTCATCGATTACAGCAAAATTTAATTCTCGCTGTACTTTTTCATCAACACTAAACGCCATATTATCGCGCAGATAATCAAAACCAAACTCATTGTTGGTTCCGTAGGTTATATCTGAAGCATAAGCCTGCTTTTTAGATAATGGATCCATGCCATTAATGACAACACCCGTGCTTAAACCAAGAAACGCATAAATCTTACCCATCCAGGCGGCATCACGTTGTGCTAAATAATCATTAACTGTAATTACATGCACGCCTTTGGATGATAGTGCATTCAGATAAGTAGCTAAAGTTGCTACTAATGTTTTACCTTCACCAGTGCGCATTTCTGCGATATTGCCATTATGTAGAACTATGCCGCCAATCAGTTGCACATCAAAGTGTCGCATACCCAGTACGCGTCTACCTGCTTCTCTCACCGTTGCAAAAGCTTCGGGCAATAAAGCATCAAGTGTTTCACCCTGATCAAATCTTTGTCTGAATTCTACCGTTTTAGCACCCAGCTGCTCATCACTTAAGCTTTCAAACTCAGGTTCAAGACTATTGATATGTTTAACTATTTTGCGATATTTTTTTACCTGGCGGTCATTGCGGCTGCCAAAAATTTTTCGCACTAGAGTTGATGCCATTGTGAGTCCTTATAACTACTGTTTTACTTAAAAATAGAGGCTGTATTATGCCTCAGAATGCCTGATGGCTTAAGGGTGAGAGTGCAAAAAAATGAATTTATTCGAGTTTATTTTGATATATATGGCAATGTATGACAGATTTTAATATGTTCACGCTAAAATCATCCGTAATGACTTAATAATTAGCTGTTTTACACTATGCTGTAGCTGTGTTTTTTACATCGTCTCATTGATGGGGCTGAGCAGATTACCGGCCCCATCATTGATCGTTTACTGACTTAAGATTATTTTTTTTGAACAAACTTTTGCGGATTAATCTGACGTCCATTTTTCAAAACCTCAAAATGAACATGAGGTCCTGTAGACCGACCTGTAGAACCCATAAGCGAAACAACCTGGCCTTTTTTAACTGTATCACCTACCGCTACAAGATTGCTTTTATTGTGTGCGTAACGGGTTATATAACCGTTACCATGATTTATTTCTACTAAATTACCATATCCGTAACGCTTGCTCGACCATGTCACGACTCCCCCGGCAACAGCTAATACACTAGAACCTGTTTTAGCAGCGAAATCCATACCTTTGTGAAATTGTAACTTACCTGTAAATGGATTTGTACGCGTGCCATAGTAAGATGAAATCCAGCCGCGCTTTATTGGGCGACCCGCAGGAAACACCTCATCCTGCATATGACTACTCATTAGAATATTTTCTAATACACTTAACTGCTGCTCTCGATCTTCTAACTCTGCAATAACACTATCGATCTCACTGCCAAAATCCATTTCCTGTAAGCCGGGCTCATCAGGACCACCAACACCCGGGGTGACTTCAAAGTTAAACTCACCACGATCTAGTTTTGCTATAGTTACCAGTTTCTGACCAAGAGCATTCAGGCGCATGGCATGTGCCTGAATATCACCTAATCTGGCTGCTAATGCGTCTATATCAGCACGCGCATTAAATCGAGTCTGATTAATTAACTGTCTTTGTAATTTTATTTCTTGCTTTATCGAGCTAACACTTGATGATGAGGCCTGTGATTGACCAACCCAGTAACCCATCATGCCAAGTGCACCAGAGAAAAGCACGGCAAATACTGACAACATGATAAGTTGAACTGGACTGCCTATTTGAACACGACAGGGTCGACCTCTAAATTTACTTAGTAATATTATATCCATGCATGAAAACTTTAATGTTAATGTATAACTTTAAGAATAGCCTATAACCTTTGATAGCTCAAACAGGTTACGCGTAAAAATTCTTAACTCTAACGGGTGATTTTGACATAAAATAGTCAAATCACAAGTTTTTGATTAAATTTTAAACAACAATACAGACCCTGATCACAATGCAAAATATTTCAGAAAAACTCAGTCAACGATTCAAAAAAAAAGCTCTCGAATTAAATCGATTGAGTCATGCTGTTAAGATTTCCTTACCGTTAGATTGTCATGAACACATGGAGATTGCAGATATTAGAAATAATCAGTTGGTTATCCTAACCGATTCACCTGTATGGCAAACCAGGTTACGACTTTATAGCCAAACAATATTAGAAGCACTGCATCAACATGCGGGTATCAAATTAAACCGTGTTGTCTTAAAACTTAGCCCTAAAAAACGTGTTACTCCAGAAAAAGCCCCAGTTTACCGCACAATAAGTTATCAAAACTCAGCTCTTATCGAACAAACAGCTCACTGTGTAAATGATCCTGATCTTCAGGCTGCACTACTTAAACTTTCTCGTAAGACTAAAAAACCTGATTAGATCAGGTTTTTTGCCTGGAAATACAAATATATCTTATGACTAAGCATGAACTGGTTTTGAGTATGAGATTGGAGAAACGGCTTCATCATCTTCAAATGTAACTTCCTCCCAGGCATCAGGTCTTGCAATTAACGTCTTTAATAATGTGTTATTCAATGCATGACCCGAACGATAACCTGAATATGCGCCTATTAAGCTGTGGCCTAATAAATAAAGATCACCAATCGCATCTAAAATCTTATGTTTTACAAACTCGTCCTGATAACGCAGGCCATCTTCATTTAAAACCCGAAAATCATCAACACCAATGGCATTATCAAGACTCGCTCCTAATGCCAGATTGTTTTCACGTAATTTTTCAAAATCACTCATAAACCCGAAAGTACGTGCACGACTGACTTCTTTTACAAAGGAGGTTGATGAGAAGTCAATTTCTGCTTTTTGAGGAGTACCATTAAAAACAGGGTGATTAAAGTCGATAGTAAAACCAACTTTAAATCCCTCAAATGGTTCGAACTTCGCCCATTTGTCTTCTTCTTCCACTAAAATCGTCTTTTTAATGCGAATAAATCGTTTCGCTACAGACTGTTCAATGATGCCTGCAGATTGTAATAAAAATACAAATGGACCTGAACTACCATCCATTATTGGCACTTCATCAGCACTTACATCAACATAGGCATTATCAATGCCTAAACCAGCCATAGCTGATAACAAGTGCTCCACTGTAGACACTTTTGCGCCATTCTCACCAATCGTTGTTGATAACTTAGTATCACAGACATTACTCGCTTTCGCGTGAATATCTACAGGCTGATCAAGATCTACTCGTCTAAAAACAATTCCTGTATCTGGTACAGCTGGACGTAAAGTTAAATATACCTTATTGCCTGTGTGCAAACCGACGCCGGTTGCACGAATAACGTTTTTGATGGTGCGTTGACAAATCAAAAGTCAAAATTCCTTAATAATGGCCAATTTCATGGCGATTTTGTCCCCAGAGGACAAGTTTGCACGGATTATACATGCTTTTGTCACAATTTGAACACAATAAACTGTTATAGAATATTATAAGCTATTAATTTGATAAAATATCAAACTCGCGCACATTTTCAATACATGTCTTTAATAGCTGTAATTATCTCATGCAACTCAAATTGAAGAGCAAATCAACATGGATATCGTTTTTTATCCAAAATGTTAGACCCCTATCATTACCACAAATTCAATCCTAGTCCGCCTGACGTCTCAAAAATGCAGGTATATCCAGCATTTCATCATCAAGAGACCCGCTTAAACCATTTCCAGATGCTTTTTTGCGCTGAATGGTAGGTTTGTCATAATCACCGTAATCCACTTCACCGGTAGTGGTACGTTTAACAATTTTCATTGGATCTTTATTACCTATTTTAGGCGCACAATTACCCAGCCCCGTTGCCACAACAGTAACCCGTAATTCATCTTCTAACTCAGGATCTATAGCCGTACCCATAACCACAATGGCTTCTTCAGATGCAAATGAACTAATTATGGCACCAATATCTTCAAATTCACCCAGTGTTAAATTAGTGCCAGTTACATTAACCAGAATACCCCGTGCACCTGATATATTTACATCTTCGAGTAATGGACTGGCAACAGCTGCTTCCGCAGCAAGACTCGCACGGGTTTCACCGCTTGCAATACCTGATCCCATCATACCCATACCATTTTGTGACATCACTGTACGCACATCCGCAAAGTCGACATTAATAACCCCTGGATGTGTAATCAACTCAGTAATACCCTGCACAGCATTATGTAAAACATCATTTGCGCCATTAAATGCATTCATTAAATCAAATTCACGACCGTAAACACTTAATAACTTATCATTAGGAATGGTGATTAACGAATCAACGTGCTGGCTAAGTTCATGTATACCATTTTGTGCTATCTTCATGCGATTCGCACCTTCAAACACAAATGGTTTTGTTACAACACCGACACAAAGTATACCCATGTCTCTGGCAATCTGTGCAACCACAGGAGCCGCACCCGTTCCGGTTCCGCCCCCCATACCCGCAGTAACAAAGATCATATCCGCACCCATAATAATTTCCTGGATACGTTCACGATCTTCTAATGCTGCCTGACGACCCACATCAGGATTTGCTCCAGCACCTAAACCTTTGGTTATATTGGTGCCTATTTGTAATGATGTAGCGCCACTAATTTTAGTCAGTGCCTGTGCATCAGTATTTGCACAAATAAAATCCACACCTTCAATACCCGTAGACATCATGTGTGTTACTGCATTGCCACCACCACCGCCAACACCAACTACTTTTATGACAGCATCTTGTGCAACTGAATCCATCAATTCAAACATGTGAGATCTCCTCGTTTATTTTATTTTTCAAACAACTATTTATTGCTTGAGTATTATTTTTAAAATTTTGTTTCACCCAACATTTATATGGGCGCATTAAATTCATCATTAAAAGTTCCCCTGAAACCAGCTTTTCATTCGTCCCCATATACCTTTCATGCCCCCCTTTGTTGAGAAATATTGAGTACCGCTGCTTTGATGTTGTTCTCCAAATAACAACAAACCAACACCGGTTGAGTGTATTGGATTTGAAACTACATCGGATAAACCACTCACATATTGTGGTGATCCGAGCCTCACAGGCATGTGGAATATCTCTTCTGCAAGATCCACAACACCATCCATTTTTGAACTACCACCGGTAAGAACTACACCTGCAGCAATAATATCTTCGAAACCACTTTTTCTTAATTCTGATAAAACTAAACTTAGTAACTCCTCGTATCTTGGTTCAACAACTTCAGCTAATGTTTGTCTCGATAATTTTCGTGGTGCTCTGTCACCGACACTTGGTACTTCAATCGTTTCGTCAGCATTAGCTAATTGCCTTAAAGCACATGCATATTTAGTTTTAATCTCTTCTGCGTATTGTGTTGGTGTACGTAAAGCAACAGCTATATCATTCGTTACCTGATCGCCCGCTATTGGTATTACGGCAGTATGTTTAATCGCACCTTCTGAGAAAACGGCGATATCTGTCGTACCGCCACCAATATCCACCAAACAAACACCAAGTTCTTTTTCATCTTCTGTTAAAACTGAGTAACTTGATGCAAGCTGCTCTAAAATAATATCGTCAACCTCGAGTCCACATCGACGTACACACTTAATAATATTTTGTGCCGCGCCTACTGCACCTGTTACCAAATGAACTTTCGCCTCCAATCTCACACCAGACATACCAATTGGTTCGCGTATACCTTCTTGTTCATCAACAATAAATTCCTGCGGCAATATATGTAATATGCGTTGATCAGCCGGAATCGCAACTGCTCGTGCTGCATCAATAACCCTATCCAGATCCATCTCACTTACTTCACGATCTTTTATTGCAACTATACCGTGTGAATTAATGCTTTTAATATGACTACCTGCGATCCCTGCATAAACCGAGTTTATCTGACAGCCCGCCATTAATTCTGCTTCTTCGATGGCTCGCTGAATTGATTGCACAGTAGATTCGATGTTCACAACAACACCTTTCTTTAGACCTCTAGACGGGTGAGAGCCAAGACCTATGATTTCAATTTGACCCTCAGGTGTTATTTCACCCACTATTGCAACTACTTTTGAAGTACCTATATCCAGACCAACAATTAAATTCTTATCTGTTCTTTTTGTCATTTTTCTTATGCCTCTTTCCAGGCTACTGCAAAGCCATTGGTATACCGCATATCAATATGTTTGATTTCACGTTTTTCTACTTCTAATGCCTCTTTGTACACAGAGACAAAACGGTTTAATCGCTCATGCATTTGCTTACGCCCCAGTCTTAATTCCATTCCAGACGTCATTTTTAAAGTCCATGATCGCCTTGCATTCAAATCTACACTTTTAATATATAAACCTGTTTCTAATAACCAGGCCTGCATTCTTGCTAATTCCTGTAACATTACTTTGTGCTGCCCCTGCGGACCACTTAAATGAGGCAACTCAATAGTTGGTTTTTCTGAAGGTGTAAATAATTTCCCCTTTGAACTTATTACCCCATCACTTCCCCACAATACAACAGGCTGTTTCTCAATGACTCTTACCAGCAATTGATCAGGCCATAACCTTCTTACTGAAACATCTTCCACCCATGGCAAGTTCACCAGTGCATTTCTAACCGCAGGTAAATCGACATTAAAAAAGCCGCCTTTAACAACTGGTATAGTTTGATCTCGAAGTTGACTTTTATCTAAAAAATCAAACTCACCTTCAATTTTTACTGACTGTATTGGAAACAGATTGTCCAGTTCAATATTCTTATAACTAAATATCATTATAAAAAATACAACGGACACTGAAATCAATTTAGGTCTCCATATATAAACTAAAATTTCTTTCAATCTACTGGATATTTTTTCAACATCACGCCTTTTTATTCTTCGCCCAACAACTGCCTGAGTATTTTTAACTGCAGCACGTCTTGATCTTTTGTTGCTTTTACTTTTCCAGTTTTTATCAATCATGTAACGAGGCTCCCTGAAGAATATTGAACACCAACTCTTCAAACGACATGCCTGCATGTTTTGCTGCCATTGGCACCAAACTATGATCCGTCATGCCTGGCACAGTATTTATTTCGATCAACCATGGCTGGTTTTTTTCATCAAGCATAAAATCAACACGGCCCCAGCCTTCACACATCAACGCTTTATATGCCTGGAACATTAACTTTGCCAGTTCAATTTCTACCGAATCAGACAGACCACACGGACAAATATATTGTGTATCGTTAGACACATACTTTGCCTGATAGTCATAAAAGTCATTCTCGGTTTCCAGGCGAATCATAGGTAAAACCTGTTCACCCAAAATTGCAGCTGTATATTCTTTTCCCTGAATAAATTTTTCTGCCATTACAACGCCACCACAGTTTTTAGCTTTTTTCCATGCAGCTAACATCTCATCACTGTTATTAACTTTACTAATACCGATGCTTGACCCCTCAAGCACAGGTTTAATCATTAATGGCAGACCGAGACGCATAAGCGCCTCATCACAATCTGCTTCATGCTTTAATTCCATGAAATCAGGTGTTGGTAAACCCATTCCCCGCCATAACTGTTTACATCGAAATTTATCCATTGCTAGAGCAGAGCCTAAAACACCCGTGCCTGTATAGGGCAATTGCAATATATCTAGAACCCCCTGCACTTGACCGTCTTCTCCTCCACGACCATGCATAATATTAAAAACGTGGCTAAACTCAGCTTCCTTTAATTGCTCACAAATATTTCTGCCAACATCTACCGCAGTCGCATTAATTCCCTGACGACATAACGCTTTATAAACTGCATTTCCACTATTTAATGAAACCTCACGTTCAGCCGACCAACCACCCATTAGTACTGCTACATTTTTAAAGTTACTCATTGTCCAACTCTCCGACAATTTTCACTTCAGTCTGCAGATTAACTGCCTGTTTATTTTTAACAGTCTTCTGTACATATTTTATTAACGCTTCTACATCACTTGCTTTCGCCTGATTTGAATTAATTATGAAATTAGCGTGCTTTTCTGAAACCACAGCATCACCAATTGCATATCCTTTTAAACCACATGCTTCAATAAGACGTGCTGCATGGTCATTATCTGGATTCTTAAAAACTGAACCGCAACTAGGCAAACCTGTTGGTTGAGTGATTGCTCGTTTACTTAACAGCTCTTTAACTCTTAACGCTGCAGCTTCACCATCACCCAGCGCAAACTGTAAATCTGCACTGATAAACCATTCGTTTTTATGCCCTTTTACACTTCGATAGTTAATTTCATAATCACTAGCCGTTCGCGTATACGTGTTACCTAATCTATCAATAGTAATCACGGATTTCACAAGACACCATGTTTCACCACCAAAAGCACCTGCATTCATTGCTAGTGCACCACCCAGCAATCCAGGTATGCCCGCAAAAAATTCGCCGCCAATTAAATTATTCCTATGACAGTATCTAGCTAGCCTTGCACAACTTGTACCGGCACCTACACGTACACAATTATCATCTAATGCTTCTATTTCCGACAAACTTCCTTTTAAGGAAACCACTGCGCCTCTGATTCCTTTATCCCTTACCAGCAAGTTACTACCTAAACCTAAAAACAATAACTCCTCATTTTCAGGCAACTCACTTAAAAAAACAGAAAGATCATCTATGTCAAGAGGTGTATAAAATTTATCTGCTGAGCCACCAATACGCCAACTTGTATGTTTTGACATTGGCTCGTCAACCAATAAAGTACCCTTATAATTATGCAAGCTGGAAGCAGTCATCATTTTGCTAATGCCTCCGGTAATTTCTCTGCAATTGATCCGATGCTGCCTGCTCCTAATGTAAGCAAAACATCGCCCTCTTCAATCACATCTATTATTGAAGCGTTTAAATCTTTTAAGTCCTCTACAAACACTGGGTTTACACGACCTCTGGCACGTATCGCAGCACATAAAGCCCTGCCATCAGCACCTGCTATATGTTCTTCACCAGCCGAATATATCTCGGTAACAATTAAAGCATCAGCTTTTGAAAGCACCTGGCTAAAGTCTTCAAACAAATCACGTGTACGTGTGTAACGATGCGGCTGAAAAACAACCACGATACGACGTTCACTCCAGGCATTTTTTGCTGCTTCTAGAGTAGCTTTAATTTCGGTAGGGTGATGCGCATAATCATCAACTAATAAAACACTTCCTTTTACTGTTTTTATTTCGCCATACTGCTGCATCCGTCTACCAATACCATCAAATTCATGTAATGCTTTTTGCATAACAGAAGTCTCTACACCTAATAAGTGAGCAATGGTAATTGCAGCTAACGAATTTAATACGTTATGTTTACCTGGCATATTCAAGGTAATTTCAGTTGTTTTATTTACATCCGGCAAAACAAGATCAAAATGACATTGCATGCCATTACATCGAATATTTTCGGCTTTTACATCTGCGTTCGAATCAATACCATATGTAATTACAGGTCGCGACACCTCATCCATAATCTGTTTATTTTCAGGATCATCAAGACAGATAACTGCCTTCCCATAAAAAGGTAAATGATGTATAAACTCTATGAATGACTGTTTATATCTTTCAAAATCACCATCATGAGTTTCAAGATGATCAGCGTCTATATTTGTCACCACAGCCATCATTGGTTGAAGCAGTAAAAATGAAGCATCACTCTCATCTGCTTCTGCTACAAAATATTTTCCTGCGCCCAGCTTTGCATTTGTTGCTGCGCTATTTAACTTACCACCAATTACATAAGTCGGATCAAGGCCTGCTTCTATTAACAAACTTGCGGTTAAACTAGTAGTTGTTGTTTTACCGTGAGTTCCTGCTATTGCAATACCATGTCTAAATCGCATAATTTCAGCCAGCATTTCTGCTCGACGAATAACTGGAATGCGATGCTCTTTTGCTGCTACCACTTCGACGTTATCCGCTGCAATAGCCGTTGATACTACGACAACTTCCACATCCTTTACATTACCTGCTTTTTGACCGATAAATACTTTTGCGCCTTGTTTTAACAATCTCTGAATAGCTACATTTTCTTTAACATCTGAGCCAGACACTTTATAACCAAGATTTAATAAAACCTCGGCTATTCCGCACATTCCGACACCACCAATACCAACAAAGTGCACACGCTGTATTTTACGCATAGGATGAGTTTCAATTAACATCATACCCTCCTGCTACTAAACATACTTCGGTCACTAGTTTCGTTGATTCAGGCATACCTAATTGTCTTGCCTTATTGGCCATTTCTAATGTTTTTTCACGATCCATTTTCTTCAATACATTAACTAATGTTTCAACATTTAAGTCTTCTTGCTTTAGCAGTATCGCCGCACCAGCATCACTCAAATATTTTGCATTAAATGTCTGGTGATCATCCACTGCATAGGGATATGGTACAAGAATTGATGCAACACCCGCCGCGGCTAACTCTGCAATTGTCATAGCTCCCGCTCTGCATATAACCAAATCAGCCCACGAATACATTGACTCCATATTATCTATATATTCAATCACCTCAGCTTTAACTTTTAAATGCGCATAATTTAGTCGAGTCTGATCAAAATTACCTGCACCGGCCTGATGTTTTATCACCAGTTCTCTTTCTTTTAGAATGCCTGCACAGGCTTGAGGAACAATTTCATTTAATCTTGCTGCCCCTAAACTTCCACCAAATATAAAAATTCGTAAAGCACCGTGCTTTTCTTTATTTCTTTGCTCAGGTGATGACAAAGAAGTTATTGCTCGTCGCACCGGATTACCAACATGAATCGATTCAGTTTTGAAACTTTTAGGAAATGCCTCCATTACTTTATCTGCAAATTTTGACAACAATCGATTACTCATTCCCGGCACTGCATTTTGTTCATGAATAAGCAATGGCACTCTTGTAAGCCACGCCATTAAGCCACCAGGTGCAGACACAAACCCTCCCATACCTAAGACTACTGAAGGTTTACGTTTTTGTAATATTCTGAACGCCTGATAGCAGGCCATAATTACTTTTATTGGAGCAAACAATAATGTCAAAGCACCTTTGCCTCTTAAACCACTCATACCTAACCAGTCAACTTCTATACCTGCATCAGGCACTAGTCGAGCTTCAATACCTTTTTTAGTTCCCATCCAAACAACTGGCACGCCGCGTTGCTTTAACTCGTCAGCTACAGCTAACGCAGGATAAACATGTCCACCAGTTCCACCAGCCATTATCATTACGGGGCGCATTAATTCACGAGTCATGCTGCCTCCTTAATCAAATCGCGAAGTTCTTTATTTTTTCTTCTTGTAACAGGCTTTTTAGTTTTTCTTTTACTTGCCGCGGAAGACTTTCTGCTCATCGCCTGACCATTTGAGCACTCGTAAGACACCCTTAATAACAAGCCTATCGATGCACTAACAACAATTAAACTACTCCCCCCGTAACTCATCAATGGCAAAGTTAAACCTTTCGTGGGCAGTACCCCCATATTTACACCGATATTTATAAATGCCTGTAAGCCTAACCAGATTCCTATACCGTATGATAAATATGCAGCAAACTGGTTGCCACATGACTCAGCTTTTCTTGCGATCATAAACGCCCTGAACACCAGACTTGTATACAGTCCAATCACAACAACCACACCAATAAGGCCCAACTCTTCTGCCATAACTGCAAATAGAAAATCTGTATGCGCCTCTGGTAAATAAAATAGTTTTTGAACACTTGACCCCAGACCTACACCTGTCCAGCCTCCAGAACCTATTGCAATTAAAGATTGCGTTAGCTGAAAACCACTATCAAAAGGATCAGCCCAGGGATTTACAAAAGCAGTTAATCTCTGTAAACGATATGGTGATGTAACAACAAGTAATGTGGCAGCTGAGCCAAATAAAGTAATCACTGCCAAAAACTGGGTAAACCGTACGCCAGCTAGAAAAGTCATTCCCAATACTGTAAGCATAATAACCACAGATGCGCCAAAATCTGGTTCAAGCAGAAGAAACAGACAAACCAGCCCTATCATAATCATTGGCTTTAAAAAGCCCCATAAACTTGAACGAACCTGCTCTCCATGTCGTACCAGATAACCTGCCACATAAATCATTAAAAACAATTTAACAACTTCTGATACCTGTAAATTTAAAATGCCGATTGGTATCCATCGAGTTGACCCATTAACAGTTTTACCAATACCCGGAATTAACACTAAAACAACCATGGCAAATGACAATGCCAGCAGGATCATTCCTGATTTTTCCCAGTACACCAGTCTAATTCTAAAAATTGCCATTACTGCTATTAAACCAATTCCTGCTGCAATTAACTGTCGATATAAATAAAAAAACGGCGTTGATGTTTTACTATCTGCTATAGTAATCGATGCCGATGCCACCATCACAAGCCCAATACCCAACAAACTAAGAACCAGCATTATCAGCACACTATCCATACCTTCCAGTAAAACAGGTTTCTCTACGCTCGCCCTAACCGGTCGACCTCTAACAGTATTATGTGTTTGCTGAAATAATAAACCTACATTCATTGCAGGTCCTTTATCGATTTTATAAAAACGTCACCACGATGCTCATAACTATTAAACATATCAAAACTCGCACATGCAGGAGACAATAAAACCGTATCTCCAGGATGCGACAGGTCGGCAGCAATCTGCACCGCTTCCTGCATGTCTTTAGCATAAAAAACCGGTACACAAGCCTGTAAAACCTGTTCAATTTGCGGTGCATCTTTACCCATTAAGACAACTGCTCTTACATTCTCACAAACAGCATTTCTAAGTGGACTGAAATCTGCATCTTTTGCAATTCCACCAGCTATAAGCATTATCTTATTTTTTGCATTTATACCGGTTATAGCTGCCAGGGTTGCACCAACATTTGTCCCTTTAGAGTCATTCACCCATGTCACATGATTTTTTTCAGCAACCCATTGCGTCCTATGTTTCAATCCTTTGAATTTTTTCAAAGCAGTTAACATATCATGCATTGATATACTTGCCGCTTCACCCAGCGCTAACGCTGCTAATGCATTTGCTAAGTTATGCGCACCGGATATCTTTATTTCATCAGCTGAAATTAGTTTTTTGCCGCCTTTACATAACCATGTTTTGCCTTCAAATATTCTTAAACCATAATCGCCGTGAGCTGGCTGGTTTAAGGTAAAACCAGAAACAAAATTATGCCCTGACTGCATAACCTCAACACGTTCGTCATCTCTATTTATCACCGCTACTTTACAGGCATTATAAATATTCTGTTTTGCCTCTATATAATCCTCATAACTGTCATATCGATCCATATGATCAGGGCTCACATTTAAAACCGCAGCTGCAACTGGCTTTAAACTATGCAGACTTTCTAATTGAAAACTGGATAATTCAAGAATATACAAATCCACATTCGAATTAATTAAATCTAATGCCGGTATTCCAATATTCCCACCAACAACAGCATTAATACCTGCAGCCTGTGCCATTTCACCTAACAAACTTATTACCGTACTTTTGCCATTAGAACCCGTTACCGCAATAACTGGTGCACTAATCATTTGTGCAAATAATTCTATATCGCCGACAACATCAACACCCTGGTTTATAGCATGATCAATTACAGGCTCTTTCAATGCCACTCCGGGACTTACTATAATTTGCTGTGCCCCCATAAAGAGCGCTTCATCAAACTCACCTAAATATACACTTATATCTGGAAATTCATTTTCTAACTCTTGCAAGCCCGGTGGCTTATTTCTACTATCTACTACTACAATATTTTTTTGTTTTTTATGTAAAAAACGCACGACCGAAATCCCCGTCACACCCAAACCGACGACCAGAATATATTCTGAATTTTGACTATCATCTGTAACCATAGCTGTTACCAATGCTGCTACTGAAATACTCGACAATGTATCTGCAGTTACGCCCATAACCCTTTAATCCTAAACAAAACATTAATTAATAATGTAAAATTTATCTAACCTTTAACGAAGCCAAACCTATAAGAACCAGTATTACCGTAATAATCCAGAAACGCACAATCACTCGAGGCTCTGGCCATCCTTTTAATTCAAAATGATGATGTAATGGCGCCATTCTAAAAATACGTCTGCCCGTTAATTTAAATGAAGCCACTTGTAAAATCACCGATACGGTTTCCATAACAAAAACCCCGCCCATAATCAGTAAAACCAGTTCCTGCCTAACCAATACAGCAACTATACCTAGTGCTGCACCTAACGCCAATGCACCAACATCCCCCATAAACACCTGTGCGGGGTAAGTGTTAAACCATAAAAAACCTAAACCTGCACCAACCAGCGCACCACAAAAAACAACCAGCTCTCCGACACCACTGATATAAGGAATACTTAAGTAGTTTGCAAAATTTATATTACCCGTGAGGTAAGCAAACACACCTAAAGCACCAGCAACCATAACCGTAGGCAATATAGCTAATCCATCAAGCCCATCCGTTAAGTTAACCGAATTACTAGTACCTACAATAACAAAATAAGTTAAAGCAATGAAACCTACACCAAGAGGAATCATCGCATCTTTCATAAACGGAATAATCAAGGTTGTTTCAATTGGCTGTTGTGCAGTTTGATAAAGATAAATAGCTGCTCCCAGGCCAAATACTGTTTGCCAGAAGTATTTTGCTTTCGCTGATAACCCCTTACTATTTCCGCCTTTTAGCTTTTTAAAATCATCAACAAATCCAATTCCACCAAATAACAGGGTAACCACAAGCGCAACAATTACCTGACGATTATGAATATCCATCCATAACAACGTACTGATTGCTACCGCAACAATAATTAATGAGCCACCCATTGTAGGCGTACCTGCTTTAGATAAATGTGCTTGAGGCCCGTCATCACGAATATTCTGACCAATTTTATACATTGTTAATTTTCTAATCATTGATGGGCCAATTACCAATGAGATACTTAATGCGGTTAAAGCACCTAATATTGCACGCAAAGTAAGGTAACGAAAAACATTAAACCCACTATGAAATTGTGTTAGATAATCAGCAAGCAAGAGCAGCATCAGTTAGACCCCTTTATTATTGATTCAACTATTTGCTCCATATGCATAAATCTAGAACCTTTTACCAATATCCCCAGATCTTCCGTCTGGTGTTCTTTTATATATGAGACCAGCTCTTCTTTTGTTTTAAAATTTTGAGCATTTTCACCAAACGCATCTACCGCGTAACGACTCACTTCTCCAATCGTCAATAAACGACTAACACCTGCTGTTCGAGCTTTCATTCCAGCATCAAAATGCACTCTCTGTTCTTCATCACCTAGCTCACCCATATCACCTAATACAAGCCAGTGCTGTCCGGGCAATTCAACTAATACCTCAATACCTGCAGCTAACGATCCTGGATTTGCATTGTAAGTATCATCTATCAGCGTTATGCTCTTACCCACCTTATGAAATTCCAGCCTTCCTTTAACCGCTACAAACTCTTCTAAAGCCTGAACAATATATTCAGAATTTATATCAAGTGCATTCGCAACAGCAATCGCAGCTAATGCATTCATAGCATTATGCAAACCATAAACTTTAAGTTTTATGATTATGTTTTCATTATCTGTAGTAACATTCAAAACACCACCGGTATCAGACTGCTGCCACACTCCAGTTATATTGGCTGATTTATCTTTCATGGAAAAAGAAATTATTCTTTTCCCATCCGCCAACTCAGCCCAGTAATCTGAAAACTCATCATCTCTGTTTAGAACAACTACACCATTAGTAGATAAGCCCTGATATATTTCACCTTTTTCTTGTGCGACTCCCTTTAATGAGCCAAATCCCTCAAGGTGAGCTGGCCCTGCATTATTAATTAACGCCACATCCGGTTTTGTAATGCGCGTTAAGTTTGAGATTTCACCTGGATGATTAGCACCCATTTCTATAACAGCAAAATCTTCCTGTTCCATGCGTAACAAAGTGAGTGGCAATCCAATATCATTATTAAAATTACCCCGTGTTGCCAAAACCTCACCCTGCTTCGCTGCTATGGCTGACACCATTTCTTTTACAGTGGTTTTTCCATTACTTCCCGTAATTGCTACAACTTTGCCACTGAATGATTGTCGCCAGGCTGCCGCCAGCCCCCCTAAAGCCTTTCGTGTATCTTCAACTTTTATAACTGGTAAATTAGTTACAAGCTCCTCATGTACAATTGCAGCTATTGCACCTGCCTGTTCTGCCTGCCCTATATAATCATGACCATCAAATGTATCGCCTTTCAACGCTATATATAAATCACCCTTTTTTATATTTCGCGTATCTGTTGATACATAAGAAAACTCCACATCTTTACCTGTTAGAGTACCGTTTAATATTTTTGTCGCTTGAGATAATGCCATCATTGACGAACACCTAAAACCGTTAGTGCTATTTCTTTATCACTAAAGGCTATTTTTTTATCTCCAACAATTTGGAATATTTCATGCCCCTTACCTGCAACCAACACCATATCTTCAACAGCTGAAATTTCAATTGCATGCTGAATAGCTTTTTTTCTATCCATTTCTACAATCAACTTAATTTCATTTGATATACCCTGCTTTATATCATCGATTATTTTTAGAGGATCCTCGGTTCTTGGATTATCATTGGTTACAATCACTAAATCCGATAAGTTTTCTGCCGCTTTGGCCATAAGTGATCGTTTACCCGTATCCCTGTCACCACCACAACCGAACACACAAATAACTTTTCCTGATGTGTGTTTACGCACATTAATTAAAGCTTGTTTTAATGCTTCTGGTGTATGGGCATAATCTATAACGACCGAAGGTTTTCCTTTATAAGCAAGCAACTCCATTCGACCTGCAACTGTATGTAACTTTTCAATATATTTAACGGCGTGATTAAAATTAATTCCACTTTCTAATAAAACACAAGTACAGGCTAATACATTATAAATATTGAATTCACCAATCAGCTTAACATTAACATCAGCTACACCCGCTGAACTCGTCAAGATAAAACTAATGCCATTTACAGCGTTACGAATATTCGATGCAAATGCGTAAAACTTACTTTGTCTGACCTTTTTTTCGTCTAAACCATACAACCAGATCGTTTGCTTATTTTTATTCTCATTAAATATCTCAACACCGAATGCATCATCCACATTTAACACCAGAGATTTACTATTATTTTCTGTAAATAATTTTTTCTTGGCCTGTTTATACGACTCAATATCACCATGATAATCTAGATGATCTCTTGATAAGTTGGTTAACACGGCAACATCAAAATCTACATTTGCGACTCGCTTCTGATCAAGCCCATGCGAAGATACTTCCATTGCAACATGCTCAACTCCATTTTCATAAAAGTCTGCTAACATTTTTTGTAAATTAATAACATCTGGCGTTGTATGACTTGATTCTTGCAAATCATCTATTAAACCATTACCCAGTGTCCCAATCACTGCAGATAAACCATATGCCTGTTTCATTGCCTGTGCAATAAAGTGACTTACTGATGTTTTACCATCTGTACCCGTAACCCCACTTATAAACATTTTCTCTGATGGCTTACCATAAAACCGACTTGCCATCTCACCTAGTTTTTCCTGCAAACCTCTGACAGGTACACATATTGCTCTGGACATAAGGCTAGATAATATTTGCTGGCAATATTGATCAAATTTTGCATCACATAAAACAGCTACAGCACCTCTACTTATTGCTGCTTCAGCATAAGCCAGACCATGATCAAACTGCCCTTCCAATGCTATAAACACATAACCAGACTCTACTTCACGACTATCCAGGGTTAAACCTTGAACCTCAATTTCAGGCAAATACTCACTTACAGACAAATCACTTAATAGTTGCTTTAATGTAATTACTGAATGATTATTTTTAATGGCTGCCATCATGCGCTCTCACCATTTACCTTCAGGTTTTTTTTCTGAACATAGGACAAATCATCAGGCGCAATATCAAGCAACCGCAATGCACCTGAGATAACCCTTGAAAAAACAGGTGCTGCAACCTGGCCACCAAAATATTTTCCATTGCGCGGTTCATTTAACATGACAATCATAACCAGGCGTGGATCTGATGCTGGAGCTATACCCGCAAACACTGACAAGTATCGATCTTCTGCATAACCGCCTGATATAAATTTATGAACTGTTCCTGTTTTTCCTGCCACACGGTAATTAGCAATAGATGCTTTATTTGCCGTACCTTCCGGGCTAACTACTCGCTCCATCATACGACGAACTTTTTTAGCCGTTGCCTCACTCATCACTCGCTCACCTTCAACAGGCTCATTCTTACGTAAAAATGAAACAGGGTGCACAATTCCATTTGCTGCAATCGCAGAATATGCTCTGGCTAATTGCAATGGCGTTACTGATAAACTATAACCAAATGACATGGTCGCACGCTCAAAGTCACTTAAGTGCCCTGTGCGCAAATTACCATTTCTTTCCCCCGGAAAACCACTTTCACTATTTACACCAAATCCCAGCTTTGAATACATATTTAACTGCTGTTCCTGATCGAGAGATAACGCAACTTTACTTACACCAACATTACTTGATTTTAAAATAATCTCTTCAAGATTAATTTTTCCATAATCACGCATATCTTTAATCGTGTTGCCCTGCACTTTGTAATAACCCGGTGACGTATGCACATTATCTTTTGGATGCCAGCGCCCCGTTTCAAGTGCCGCCGCGATGGTAAACGGCTTCATCGTTGAACCAGGTTCAAAGACGTCGGTAACTGATCGATTTCTATAAACACCCGGTTTTAGCTGGCTTCTATCATTTGCATTAAAAGATGGCTGATTCACCATCGCAAGAACTTCACCTGTATGAACGTCTAAAACCACTGCAGATCCTGCAATGGCTTTATGTTCTTTTACTGCTGACTTTAATGACTGATAAGCAAGGTATTGTATTCGCCGATCTATACTGAGTTGCACCGATTTCCCTGGCTCAGCAGTTTTGATTCTTTCTATATCATCAACCACCTGACCTAACCTGTCTCGAATAACCCTTTTAGCCCCCGACTCACCTCTTAACCATTCATCATACGCGAGCTCTAATCCCTCCTGCCCTTTATCATCGACATTCGCAAAACCTATAACGTGCGAAGTAACTTCACCGGCCGGATAATATCTTTTATATTCTCGCTGCAGGTAAACACCTGGAATTGACAGTGCTTTTATTTTTTCAGCCACCTCTGGAGCCACTTGCCTAAGAATATAAACAAATTCTCTATTCACATTTTTGGCTAATTTATTTCTCAGATGCTGTGAGTTAATTTTTAATGTTTTAGCTATTTCTGCAACACGATGTAAATCATCTTTAATTTCTTTTGGATTCACCCAGACAGAATCAACAGGTGTACTTATTGCAAGGGGCTCACCATTTCTATCATATATATCGCCGCGGTGTGCTGATATTGGAACAATACGAAGATGGCGTGCATCACCTTGTTGTTTGAAGAATGGTTGATTGATAACCTGCATATCCAGAGCACGCCAAAATAAACCCACAATTATCAATGCGAATACAGACAAAACTACAATGCGCCTAAATTGATAATGCGGTTTATAATTTTTATTTTTCATTGTTTTATATATAAAATTTCATTTGCTTTCGGCAATGTCATGTGTAACTTTTTACGTGCAATTTTTTCTATTCTGCCATGTGAAGACCATGCGCTTTGCTCAAGCTGCAACTGACCCCATTCAATATTTAATTCATCAATCTGTTTGTGCAACTTCTGCAAACTCACAAACATTTTTCTGGTTTGGTGTTTACTATAAATAACCCCTACCGCAGAACCCATCGTCGCTAAAACTAATATTACGACCATTATCCACATCATTTTCACATCACCCTCTCTATCACACGCAACACCGAACTACGTGACCGGGGATTTTCAAGCACTTCCTGCTTACCAGGTTTAATTGCTTTACCAACCAACTTAAATGGCTGTTGTAAATCTTTTGCTAAAACAGGAATATCTTTAGGAATTTGCGGCCCCCTTGATACGTTCCTGAAATATCTTTTTACCATTCTATCTTCTAACGAGTGGAAACTAATTACTGCAAGACGCCCACCTATTGCCAGAACATTTAAAGCTGATTGCAACGCTTGTTCTAATACCTCTAACTCACGATTAATATGTATTCGAATTGCCTGGAAGCTTTTTGTAGCCGGATGTTTGTTTTTTGGTTTAACCGGTATTGCAGCTTCAATAATATTAGCCAGCTGCACCGTATCGTCTATAAGCGTTTCTTTTCGAGTTTCAACAATTGCGTTAGCAATGCGCCGCGCGAATTTTTCTTCTCCGAAATGCATTAACACCGTAGTCAGATCATATTCTGTTACGCTAGCTAACCACTGTGCTGCTGACTGCCCCACATCTGGATTCATGCGCATATCTAACGGCCCCGGTTTTATAAAACTAAACCCTCTAGATGCATCGTCCAGCTGTGGTGACGAAACACCTATATCCAGTAACACCCCATCAACTTTTTTCATCATCCCGTGATCAGCCACAACATCCTGCAGGTCTTCAAAATTACGTTGTACTATTTCAAACCTTGAATCACCTGAAAATTTCTCTTCAGCAACTTTAATTGCCTGCGGATCCTGGTCAAACGCTAAAAGCCTTCCTTTTTCACCCAATGCACCCAGAATTTCTGCACTATGCCCGCCTCGACCGAATGTACCATCGAGATAAAAACCGTCTGCCTTTATAGCCAGCGCCTCGATCGTTTCATTAAGCAGAACCGGTCGATGCTGATTTGTTGGCGCCTTCATTAGAGTGACAAACTTTCCAATGCGCTCGGCAATTCACCTTCATCACTATCTGCTTCAGCTAACCAGACTTGCTGATTTTCCGTCCACAGCTGTTCATCCCAAATTTCAAATTTCTTACCCTGACCTATCAGTACGCATTTTTTATCAAGCCCGGCATAATCTCGCAGCATGGTTGGTAGTAAGATGCGGCCCTGACTATCTAACTCTGCCTCTGTTGCATGACCAATTAACAAACGCTGCAGTAAACGTGACTGTTTATTCAAACTTGGCAAGCTGGCAATTTGAGCTTCTATCACTTCCCACTCATGCTGCGGATACACCAACAGGCAACGATCACGATCAACCGTCACTATCAATCGCCCACCACAAGACTCCATGAGCTTGTCACGGTAACGCGAGGGAATAGCCATTCGGCCCTTTGCATCCAGCGTTAGATTGTTAATGCCACGAAAAATCATGTTTGTTTTATTAATTCGCCATTTTTATATTTTCGCCCTACCTGATATTCAGGTAGCCCAGTGTCGAAAAATGCACATTCACCCACATTCACCCACATTTCCCCACATAACCGAACTATAGGTACCACTACCCACCACTGTCAAGCAAAAACACAGGATAAATAAGGAAATATTTCCTTATATGACAACAACTTAGAGCTATTTCACAGAATTGACACGGAGACAAACGGAATAAGAAAAGATAACTCAATGAGTTGGAGTCAACACTTAAGGTATTACTTTAACTTTGAGTGATATTTAAGAAATTTCGGACGTTTTTTAGGCTAAAACTAATTACTAAAAAATAACCTGATTTTTTATAATGAGTTACTGCTTATAGAGCCAATAAAAACCCATGAAAAACATAATCGATAATTAATGGCTCTTTTCAAAACATCAGAGGCGTTACAAGTATAAAAATGCAGACTCACAAAGCAAATCATTAAGAGCCAACTTCCTGCTAGAAGCTTACTTTCAGCAACTTGACGTTGCAGGGCTGCTTAGGGTTACTCTCAATCAAAAGGGAAACTCACATGCCATAAAAAAGACGACAAAAAAGCCGCCTCTCCATTATGACAATATTGTTTAGTTTTATGCTTTCTTGCGCCGAGCAAAACCAACCAAACCAATTAAACCAGAACCAAATAACCAGATTGCAGAGGGGATGGGTACAGCAGAAACATTGCCTTCGATATACCATTGCCCGAGGAGGCCAATATACCCAGAATCAATCGTAATCACGGAATCCCAAGCAGCTGTGAACTTACCAGTATTCGGATCATAAGTTGTAACAGCAGCACCACTTGAACAAGTTACTTCTCCATCACGATCAGCGCATTCATTGTTAGTGCCCTGATTAATTAAATAATTACTTCTCCAATAAGTCCAGGAATCCAGATCAAGTGTTAGAGTATTATCGGTAATATCACCAGTCACGGGCCGGTAGTTTAGACCAGTGTTCTGAGGATCGCGCATAGTGGAAAACGTATAGGGTCCAAAATTATTCATAAAATACCCAATTGAGTTTACAGTCAGGTCAGCTGCAATACGTGCACCACCATCATAACCACCAATCGTCATATTGGCGAACTCACCAGGAAAAATGTCTTCATAGAAACCTCCACCCAATGAAAACGTACCACCGGTTAATTCCAGGTAATTAATAGCGGCCGAATGAGTAGTAGTTGATAGAAATAAAAGAGCTAGAGATAGTATTGTTTTTTTCATCGAATTCATTTGTGATATTCCTTTACGCATTATTTCATGCAATAGTTACACCATATTTCTAACTTATTGTTTTAAAGGGTATTAATTAAAAACAATATTAATTAGTTATTTAAGACCGTAAAGAATAACGATATTTAGAGCTTTCCAATACTCAGCTTCTGCTTTGTAGAAAACAACCCTATAGTAAATACATCTTTCAATAAAAAGCACGGGGCCCTCAGGCGCAGCCTGAGAACAACAAAACACACATCAAAGGAGAGCGATGATTCAGGTTGCCTCTGTATGGCTACAGGGCAAGGCGGAAAATGTGAGTTTACAAATGTAAATGTCCATTTTCCAACGAAGCCATGCGACCATACAGAGGCGAGCTGAGTCATCGCGGGAGAATAAGGTGAAGTTGGCCTGTAAGCCGGGTTCTGTACAACCGAAGTCGTGACAATCATTCATCTAGGACGCACATCACTATGCGCCTCAAGCGACCTACCCAGAAGCAGCGCGGGCCGCGCCTCAGCTTCTCTATTTGGTCTTGCTCCAGGTGGGGTTTACCTTGCCGTCACTGTTACCAGTAAACGCGGTGCGCTCTTACCGCACCATTTCACCCTTACCCCAAC
>JAPHRB010000126.1 GCA_026197015.1 Gammaproteobacteria bacterium
TTGATTGTTTATTATATGAACGATCAATGGTTCCGTATGGTGGTTAATGCGGGAACACGTGATAAGGATCTGGCCTGGATTAATAAACAATCAGCTGATTTTGATGTGTCAGTAACTGAGCGCCCCGAGTTGGCGATGATTGCCGTGCAGGGGCCTAATGCTCGTGAAAAAGCCTTATCAGTATTGCCCCTGGATGTGAGTCAGGCCTCATCTGATTTAAAACGTTTTGTTGGCGTTGCATCGGGAGACTGGTTTGTTGCACGCACAGGGTATACCGGTGAAGATGGTTTTGAGATTATGTTGCCCGAGTCTGAGGCACCTGCTTTCTGGGAGGCACTGGCTGAAGCAGGTGTTAAACCAATTGGTTTAGGGGCTAGAGATACTTTGCGTTTAGAGGCGGGTATGAATTTATATGGTACAGATATGGATGAGTCCACATCACCATTGATTTCAAATCTAGGCTGGACTATTGCCTGGGAACCAGAAGATAGAAACTTCATTGGTCGTGATAAAATAAGCGCTGAAAAAGCCGCGGGCGTTAAGCAAAAATTAGTGGGTCTTGTGCTGGAAGGCAAAGGCGTATTACGTGGTCATATGAAAGTTGTATGCGAGGCAGGTGAAGGTGAAATTACTTCGGGCACTTTCTCTCCTAGCCTAAAGCAGGCAATTGCTATAGCAAGAGTGCCAGTAGCAATTGGTGATTATTGTGATGTGGAAGTGCGTGGTAAATTATTAAAAGCAAAAGTAGTTAAGCCAGCATTCTTCCGTGAAGGTAAATCTTGTTTATAACTAGATTGATATATAAAACAAATAGTTAAATTATTGATAATGAAGCTAAGTCTTCAATTTAAAAATTGTAATAAAGAGGATATTAAGATGAGTGAAATACCTACAGATTTACGTTATACAGCATCACATGAGTGGGCACGTTTGAACGATGATGGAACAATAACTATTGGTATTACTGACCATGCACAAGATGCATTGGGTGATATTGTATTTGTTGAATTACCAGAAGTTGATTCTGAGTTGTCGCAAGGCGACGCAAGTTGTGTTGTTGAATCAGTAAAAGCAGCATCTGATATCTACATGCCAATTACAGGTGTAATTGTAGACACTAACCAGGCATTAGTTGATGAGCCTGAAATGATTAATTCATCGGCATACGACGATGGCTGGATATTTAAAATTAAACCAGCTGATGAAGATGATATCGAACAGCTAATGGACGCGAGTTCATACGAAGCTGAGTGCGAAGACGAATAAAGAAAGAAGATTTGCCACAGCGGCACAGAGTCCGCAGAGAAAAAATATGTTTATATTTCGCGTAGCGAAAAAAGAAAGCTCTGTGCCGCTGTGGCAAAAAAGTAAACTAATTTAAGTAGTGAATTAACATGCCATTTGTACCTCATACCGAAGAAGAAATTAATGAAATGTTGTCAGTCATTGGCATCGACAGCATTGATAATTTATTTGATGAAATACCTGCTCATTTAAAAATTAAGGGGCTTGAAAAAGTGCCTGCTGGTTTAAATGAAATGAGTATTAATCGTTTAATGCAGCAACGTGCTGCGAAAGATGGTCAGCCACTATGCTTTATTGGTGCAGGTTCATACGATCATCATATTCCTGCAGCGGTATGGCAAATTACCACGCGTGGAGAATACTATACTGCGTATACACCTTATCAGGCAGAAGCATCACAAGGCACCTTGCAGTTAACATACGAATTCCAGAGTATGATGACAGCATTAACCGGTATGGATGCGTCTAATGCTTCTTTATATGATGGTGCTACGGCAATGGCCGAAGCAGTATTGATGGCGGTGCGCTCTAATCGTAAATCTAAGTCGCGTAAAATTTTAGTTCCGCGTTCGGTTAATCCAACCTATAAGCACGTTACTGAAACGATAGTTAAACACCAGAATATTGAATTGGTTGATGTAGAAATTGATAGCACAACCAGTAAAGCCTCAATGGATGCGCTTAAGGCGTTTAGCGGTGAAGACATTACTGCGGTTGTTATTTCGCAGCCTAACTTTTTTGGTACACTGGAAGATGTAGATGCAATTACTACATGGGCGCATGAAAATAATATTGTTGTTATTGCGGTAGTTAATCCATTGAGTTTAGCGATTTTAAAGCCACCAGGAATTTGGGGTGATAACGGTGCAGATATTGCAGTGGGTGATGGTCAGCCATTAGGTGCGCCGATGTCATCTGGAGGTCCTTATTATGGAATCATGACCTGTAAGAAAGCATTTGTTCGTCAAATGCCAGGCCGTATTGTTGGCCGTACGGTGGATCAGGAAGGTCGCGAAGGTTTTGTTTTAACGTTGCAGGCACGTGAGCAACATATACGTCGTTCTAAGGCGACTTCAAATATTTGCACCAACCAGGGTTTGGTTGTTACTGCATCAACAATTCATATGAGTTTGTTAGGCCCTGAAGGATTAAAGCAAACTGCATTAAGTTGTCATTCGAATACACAGAAACTGGTTGAAAAATTATCGGCAATTGACGGAGTGGAAATTGTTTTTGATCAGCCTCGTTTTCATGAGGCTGTCATTAAAATAAATAAATCGGCAGCTGATGTTTTAGCTAAATTAGCGGAACAAAATATTTTAGGTGGCCTGGATTTATCTGCAGATTATCCTGAAATGAAAGATTGTATTTTAGTTTGTGCGACAGAGTTACGTATCGCAGAAGATATTGAAATATTTGCTACAGCTTTAGCTGCTGCATTGAAATAGGCGGTATTAGATCATGTTAATTTTTGAACACTCAGCTAGCGGCCGTAAAACGAAAATTCAATCAACTTCTGGCAATGAAATGCCCACGGATATTCCGGCGTCTTTGTTACGTGACGAAAAGCCAGGTTTACCAGAAGTTTCAGAAATGCAGGCAGTACGACACTACACGTCTTTGTCGCAGAAAAACTTTTCTATCGATACACATTTTTACCCATTAGGCTCGTGCACCATGAAGCACAATCCTCGTGTGTGTAATTCATTGGCAATGTTGCCGGGGTTTTTATCGCGTCATCCATTAGCCCCGGAAAAACTCTCTCAGGGTTTTATGGAATGCATGTACGAATTGCAGGAAATGTTATGTGACGTAACAGGCATGGCAGGCTTTTCATTAGCACCAATGGCCGGTGCCCAGGGTGAGTTTGCGGGTATTGCAATGATTCGTGCTTATCACGATGCAAATGGTGATACTGAACGTAAAGAAATTTTAGTTCCAGATGCCGCGCACGGAACGAACCCTGCTACTGCTACTATGTGCGGTTACACCGTTAAAGAAATATCAACATTGGCTAATGGTGATGTTGATATTGATGTTTTAAAAGAAGCGGTGGGTCCACAAACAGCAGGTTTAATGTTAACCAACCCATCTACGTTAGGTGTGTTTGAGCGTCGCATTGAAGAAATTGCTAAAATTATTCATGATGTAGGTGGTTTGCTTTATTACGATGGTGCAAATTTAAATGCAATCCTGGGCAAGATTCGTCCGGGTGATATGGGTTTTGATGTTATTCACTCAAACTTGCATAAAACATTCTCAACACCGCATGGCGGTGGTGGGCCAGGTTCTGGTGCAATTGGTGTGGCAGAACGACTAAAACCTTTTATGCCAATGCCAGGTGTGAAAAAAATAGGTAATGAATTTCAGTGGTTAACAGAAGAAGATTGCCCGCATAGTATTGGTCGTATGTCGGCATTTTTTGGTAATCCAGGTGTTTTGTTACGCGCTTATATTTATATGCGTTTGTTGGGTGCTGAAGGTATGCAGCGAGTGGGTGAGTTCGCAACACTCAATGCAAATTATATGATGGCTCAGTTAAAAGCTCGCGGTTTTGAAGCCGCAATTCCGGATCGTTATGCTTCTCACGAGTTTATTATTACTCTGAAAAAGCAGGCAAAAGAACTTAACGTCAGTGCAATGGATTTTGCCAAGCGACTATTAGACTTAGGTTATCACGCACCTACAACTTATTTTCCATTGTTAGTTCCTGAATGTTTATTAATTGAGCCTACAGAGTCAGAAGCAAAAGAAATGTTAGATGGATTTGTAGAGGCGCTTGTGCAGGTTCAGCAGGAAGCAGAAACGGATGCAGATATGTTACATAATGCACCCTATACTATGCCTGTAAACAGGCTGGATGAAGTGCGAGCTGCTAAACAGTTAGACCTTGCATGGTCTGCTGAAAGTAAGGCTTAGACAGATATACTGTTTGGGTGCTTTTCCATCGGGGGTGGATCTCGTTTTTTGAGCTCCATCCCCGATGGAAATGTGCCATAGCAGGGCATATTTTTAGTCCGCAATAACTGCGCGGTTTCTGCCGCCTTCTTTAGCTTTGTAGAGAGCATTATCTGCACGTTCCAGAAAGCTTTTAATAGTGTCTTTTTCTATATTAAATTCAGCTATACCAGCGCTAAAGGTGATTTTTTCCGATGGTTTATATTCATAATCTTTGACGGCTTTTTTTATGCGTTCATATAAGTTATATGCAGATTTTTTGTCAGCCATCTGGGTAAGAATAATGAACTCCTCGCCACCAAATCTTGCAAAAATATCAGATTCACGGTTCTGACTTTTAACCATTTTTGAGAAGCTTTTAAGCACTTCATCTCCAGTGCCGTGACCAAATTTGTCGTTAACACGTTTAAAGTGGTCAAGATCCAGGTAAATAACAGAAAAAATTTGTTTATATCGTTTGGCTCTATCAATTTCCTGTTTTAGTCTTTCATCAAAGTAAAGGCGATTACAGGCACCAGTTAATTTATCAGTATTGGCTAGTTGTATTAATTCCAGCTGTAGTATTTTGTTATGCGCTAAAAGGTAACCCACCACTGTACTGGCAAAAACTGGAATTAGAAAATGAATAATTTGCACCTGGTTAAATGTAATCCAGGAATGAATTAATGTAAGTATGCTGAATACGAGTATTGAAATGAGTAAGTAATAAACAAATATACTTGTATTCTTTTTATCTTTTGATGTAAGCATGATTAATTATTAGCTATGAATTTGATAAATTGTTACTCTGGAGTATAGTGTTTTTAAATCAATTCACAGGATATTACTTATGAAACTTTCAGGGCGTATGTTTCAAACTATTTTAGGGCTCTCTTTTGGATTGTTGTTTAATTCAAGTTTAATGGCTCGTGACGTAGCGGGTATTAGTTTTAGTGAGCAGGTATCTGTAGATGGCGTTGAAAAACAACTGTCATTAAATGGCGCAGGGATTCGTTATAAGTTCTTTTTCAAGATATATGTGGGGGCATTATATTTGCCAGCTAAGCAGAGCAATGCGGATGTTATTTTAAAGACTCCACAGGCAAATCGAGTGGTTATGCATTTTCTTTATGATGAAGTGGAAAAGGAAAAGCTGGTAAATGCCTGGTTAGATGGTTTTGAAGATAATCTAGAAAGTGCTGCTTTTATAACACTAAAAGACAGGTTAGATAAATTTAATGCTATGTTTTCAAATCTGCGTAAAGGTGATGTTGTGTTACTTGATTATATTCCCGAACAAGGCACACGGGTGACAATAAAAGGCGAGCAGAAAGGCATTATTAAAGGTATGGATTTCAATCAGGCATTATTATCTGTGTGGTTGGGTGAAGAGCCTGTGACTGAAGAGCTGAAGGATGCGATGTTGGGTGTAGTAGAAGAGGAATAAAGTTAAAAGTAAGTTGGGCTGTCTCCTTTTAAGCAGAAGTTAGATTTACTTAGGTTTTATATGTCACTCATCATAGCCATCTGTACGGCTTCTTCATCTTGAAAGATGGCGCTTAGTAACTGACTGATTTGCGGTAATAATTCATCAGCTGATGATATATTATCGAGAGAACTCAGATAAGCTTTTAGATTGTTAAGACTGCATTTTATGCTGTTTTTCTCGTCGCAAGTTGAAATGCTTTCTGGTAGCAAAACTTTTTCTAATGCCAGTTGTGTCATGTGTTCGGCATTGATTTCCATCTCAGTTATATTGCAAACTGTTTGCTCTATCAAACTGGCGGGTAGGGCAATTAGCTGCTGCTTCATCATTTTGCGAGAATCGCGTAATGGTTTGATAATAGTTTGCCAGGGTTGTACTGTATCTATTATGGTCTGTAAATCGTCATCATTTAAGCTCAGGTTTTTGTCACCTATCCAGCAGCAATACAACAGTATATTTACATTTGCATCATAGTTGTCCTGTAGAATCAGGCAAATTGCCTCTACTTCAGGTAGTGTCCAGATTTGTGTGGAATAGTTCCAGAGCTCGCTTGTTGGGAAATCCATAATGATGTTTTTAAATTCAGACTTTAGTTTATTGTGCTTTAAGCCTAGTTCAGTTTTTCCTTATTTTCATCATTATGGGTAGCCTTTTTTGCGGCTTGTAGCAGTTTTTCCCGGGTGACCACACCATTCAGCATTTCTTCGCCAATAATAAAGGTGGGTACGCTTTTTGCTTGTAGGGCACCTGCATATTGTAAGTAAGGTAACAGGCTGGAGGGCACGGAATCGGCTGGACCATTTGCGTATTTATCACTCCATGCCTGATTTATAAGGTTTTCAGGAATATTATTTTGTTTGGCTATATCTCTAAGTATGTTTTCATCACCAATATTTTTACCTTCAATGAAATAAGCGCTAAATAACTGCTCATGCAGGGGGTAAAAAACATCGGCTCCAAGTGGTTTAGTTGCTTCGCTGAGTAATAATGCTTTACGTGAGTTAGTGGTTATTGTTTGCTCACAAATTTTTATACCCTCTTCATCTGCAAGCTGCATGAGATTTTTCGTCATTTCGTCCCATGTATCATTGTCATAATTTAGCATTTTTACTGAGTGTCCCTGCTGCGGGGTTTCTGGGTGAATCTCAATAAAGCACCAGTTAATTTTTAAGTCATAAAATTCACGAAGAGCATCAAGGCGTAAATGGCCTATGAAGCAGAAAGGGCAGATATAATCTGTAAGAATCGAGATTTTTAATTCTGGTTTCTTCATTGTTATGCCTGTGCAAGTACTATGAATAAGACAATAGTCTGATTTTAATTATAAATCAAACTCGAAGAAATCCTTTTCACGGGTTATGCTTAATCCATTCATCTAACTTATGGGAATGTTATGAAGCGCTTAATCATTGGCTGTTTTATATTAATTATGTTTAACCAGCAGGTTTTTGCCAGAGATTTTGAGGGTGGTTACGCAGTGTATGGTGCCGGGGGTGATAGTTGTAAGGCGTACCTTGATTCAATGAAAACAGGTGGCCGTCAGCAGGATTATTTTATTGACTGGACTATCGGTTATTTAAGCGCATTTAATGTCATTATGCCTGATACCTATAATATTCTGGGTGAGTCTGAATTTACAGAAACTCAGGGCTGGTTGCAGCGTCATTGTAATCGGTATCCAAAACAGCTTTATATAAATGCCCTGATTAAGTTAACAGAGGTATTGTATCCGCTACGTTATCAAGCAGGCATGAAGAAACCAGCGGCTCAGCTAAAGGACGTCGGTAAGGCAGTAAAATAATTCGGGCCTATTTGATTTCTGGTGCTTATCCATCGGGGAGAGGTCTCGTTTTTTGAGCCCTGTCCCCTGTTGTGATGCCATCAAGAGTTTTACGGAGTCGGATAACTACACTGTCAGCTATGGAGGTATCAATACGGGCATAACCAGACGTCATGTTTACAATTAAATAGACTTACCCTGCTAAAGTGCGTCTCCATCGGGGAAAGACCGCCGCCGCCCACTTTCAATGGGCATGGGGCGCTCTGTCCCCTGTTGTGATGCCATCAAAAGTTTTACGGAGTCGGCTTGCTACACTAACTGCTGTTGGTGGTATGGCTTAAGGGGACAGGGCGCAAAAAGCGCGACCTTTCCCCGTGGGAGATGAGCTTAAGCAGTGCCATCATCTTCTAGCTCAAAAATAAATATATCGCCAGACCAATTAACAGAAAAGCAAAAATTCGTTTCAATTTTTTCACATCGAGTTTATGCGCCAGATTGGCCCCTAAAGGTGCGAACATTACGCTGCTAATAATAATGCTGATAAGCGCAGGTAGATATATAAACCCCATGCTGTGTTGAGGTAATAGGTCATGCTCCCAACCGGCATATAAATAACTCACAGCTCCGCCTGCTGCAATAGGAAAACCAACCGCTGCTGAGGTGGCTATGGCTTTGTGAATACTGCTGCCGTGCCACATAAGCCAGGGTACTGTCATCGTGCCGCCACCGATGCCGACAATCGAAGAGATATAACCGATAATGCCGCCACTGACGGTGAAGTTTAATAATGCGGGGGTGTTTTCATGGGCTTGAGTTTTTACACCCCAGAGCATATAAGCGGCGACCAGTAACTCAAAAGTAGCAAATACGGGTTTTAATATGTCAGTGCTTAACGTGCTAGCGAATATGCCGCCCAGCCAGGCGCCAAGTAGAACCCCTGGGCTAAGCTTGCTAACACGACTCCAGTTAACAGCCTGATGTTTGTGATGACTGTAAACAGATGAAATAGATGTAAAAAGGATAGTTGCTAATGAAGTGCCGAGTGCGAGATGCATTATTATTTCATATGGCAGACCGTTATAAACAAACATGGCTGCCAGTATGGGCACAATAATTAATCCGCCACCTACGCCTAATAATCCAGCCAGTAAACCGACAAAAGCACCAAGTAAAAGATAAAGTAAGGTTTCGATTATCATAATGATGATGACTAAATTAATCTAACGCTATTTATCGCGTTAGATTGGCAAGTTGATAATAACTAAGACTTAACTGTCCGATGTGGCCTTTTTAGACTGATGTGAATTATGCGACTTATGATTGCTGTGATTTCTATTATGGTGTCTTGAACCTTGTTGGTTACGATTGCCGGAACGATCACCAGGTCTATGGCCATGCTTCTTATTCTGGCCTCCATAACGCTCTACCCGGGCTTTTGGTTTCAGTTCAGCCAGTAATTCGCTAGTCACGCTCTCATTCGGTATTGAATGTTTTATATATTCTTCAATTTCCGGTAAATAATGAGCGTAATCTTCACAGGCAAAACTAATCGCTATTCCAGAGGCTCCTGCACGGGCTGTCCGCCCAATACGGTGCACATAATCTTCTGCCTGTTGAGGCAGATCAAAGTTAAATACGTGACTTACTTCGGGAATGTGTAAACCACGGGCAGCGACGTCTGTTGCAACTAAGATAGTGTTTTCACCATCCTGAAATTGCTTGAGCAAACTTTGACGTTTTTTCTGAGGCACGTCACCAGAGAGAATCGCCGGAGGCATATCATTACCCGTTAACCAGGCATTAATGTTATCAGCTACGCGTTTTGTATTAACAAAAACGATACTACGAGTTGGGTTTTCTTTACGTAATAAGCCTATTAATAGAGGTATTTTTTCATCATTGGCCGGATAATAAACCCGTTCTTCAATTTTATCGGCGGTTCGATTTTCAGATTTAATCTTAATGTGTTTCGGGGCATTCATCTGGTCGTATGCGAGTTCTTGCACCCGGAAAGATAGAGTGGCAGAAAAAAGCATGCTCAAACGCTGCTTGGGTGCGGGGCAGCGACGAATCAAATAACGAATGTCGTTAATAAAACCTAAATCGAACATACGGTCGGCTTCATCTAAAACCAGTGACTGCACCATCTTCAGGTTATAAATATTCTGTTTAAAAAAGTCGATTAACCGACCGGGTGTGCCAATCAGTATATCTACACCATCGGATATTGATTTTTGTTGCTGTTCATAACCCGTGCCACCGTATATTAATGCCAGTTTTAGTCCCGTATTTTTCCCGATGAGCTCCGCGTCTTTATGAATCTGAATAGCCAGTTCACGAGTGGGAGCCAGTATTAATGCGCGGGGCTGATTAGGTTTTCTATGCTCTGCAGCAGGCTCTGTTAACAGTTTATTATAAACTGCCACCAGAAAGGCGATGGTTTTTCCTGTGCCCGTTTGGGCTTCACCTGCGACATCTTGCCCCTTGAGGGAGATGCTAAGACTGTCCGCCTGAATGGGAGTGCATTGTTGAAATCCAGCCTGATTCAAGCCTTGCAGAAGAGAGTCAGGTAATTTATATTGGTCAAATCTTTGGTCAGTTAAGTGTGTGCTCATATAACTAAGCATATAGTATGCAGGCGGACTGTACAAATCTGTAAAAATAGCTAATATGGCTTCTATCGAAAATATATAACAAACTACCCTGATATAGCGCTAAATTTGTATGAGAATAATTCAAAAAAGCGATAGAATATGGGGATATCCCAACCCGGAGGTTAACCACTGTGAGTGAGATCGTTCATGTATCTGATGACAGTTTTGAAAATGATGTACTAAATTCTGATGTGCCTGTATTAGTTGATTATTGGGCAGAGTGGTGTGGCCCATGTAAAATGATTGCACCCATTCTTGAAGAAATTGCAGGCTCGTATGATGGCAAGGTGAAAATCACCAAGCTGAACATTGATGAAAATCCTGGTACACCGCCCAAGTTTGGAATTCGCGGTATACCTACATTAATGTTGTTTAAAAACGGTGAGGTTGAAGCAACTAAAGTGGGTGCTTTATCAAAATCACAGTTAACAGCATTTTTAGACAGCAATATATAAATTGTATGTGATTTGACATGTATTTCAGGACGTATACTAAAAGTAGACGTTCTGAAACTTGTGTGTTACAGTTCGTTTCGTAAATAAATCGTAGCCGGCAAACTCTTAGCCGACCTAAATGCGATCTAATAAAAAAACAGGCCTTAATAATTTAAGTCAGTCTGTATAAAAACCAATTAAAATAAAGCCCAAGTTAATAAAACCATAAATACATTTTACTAATTTAAATCTATTTAAGGCATATTCCGTCTAATCACAACCTTTCAAAAAAAACTTTCCTACTATGAATTTATCTGAATTAAAGAAAAAAGCACCAGCCGACCTAGTTGAAATTGCTCAATCCATGAAACTGGAAAATCTAGCCCGAGCAAAAAAACAGGACATAATTTTTGCCATATTAAAAGCTCACGCCAAAAGTGGTGAAGATATATTTGGCGATGGCGTACTGGAGATACTACAGGACGGCTTCGGATTTTTAAGATCGGCAGAAGGTTCATATCTAGCAGGCCCGGATGATATCTATGTATCTCCCAGCCAGATTAGACGTTTTGGATTAAGAACAGGTGATACCCTGGCGGGTAAGATTAGACCGCCAAAAGATAGCGAGCGGTATTTTGCTATGTTGAAAGTGGATACAATTAATTTTGATCCACCGGAGCAGGCAAAAAATAAAATAGCGTTTGAAAATCTAACGCCATTACATCCAGAAGAGCGTTTAACACTTGAGCGTGGTAATGGAAGTTCGGAAGATATTACCGGTCGTATTATTGATCTTGTATCACCAATTGGTAAAGGTCAGCGTGGCTTAATTGTATCGCCACCTAAGGCTGGTAAAACGATGTTGATGAGTAATCTTGCTCAGTCAATAGCCGCCAATCATCCAGAATGTTATCTTATCGTTTTGTTAATTGATGAACGTCCGGAAGAAGTTACCGAGATGCAACGCATGGTACGTGGAGAAGTGGTATCGTCTACGTTTGATGAACCTGCAAGTCGCCACGTTCAGGTTGCTGAAATGGTAATTGAAAAAGCCAAACGTTTAGCTGAGCATAAAAAAGACGTGGTTATTTTGCTTGATTCGATCACTCGTTTAGCTCGAGCCTATAACACGGTGATTCCTTCGTCAGGTAAAGTACTAACCGGTGGTGTAGATGCTCATGCATTACATCGTCCAAAACGTTTCTTCGGTGCCGCACGAAATATCGAAGAAGGTGGAAGTATCACTATTCTGGCAACAGCATTAGTTGATACGGGTTCTAAGATGGATGAAGTTATTTACGAAGAATTTAAAGGTACGGGTAACTCAGAGATACACCTTGATCGTAAAATCACAGAAAAACGTATTTACCCTGGTATTAATATAAACCGTTCCGGTACGCGCCGCGAAGAAAAATTAACAGATCCTGAAGAGCTACAAATGATGTGGGTATTACGTAAAGTATTACACCCAATGAATGAAACAGCTGCTATTGAATTTATGTTAGAACGCCTTTCAAGCACCAAAACCAACAACGAATTCTTCGACCTAATGAAAAAGGGTTAATCGAGACCGATTGCACTCAATGTGCAATCGCAGCTCGATTAACGACCCGCATGGATGCGGGGCCGGCGTCTGCACCATGGATGGTTTATACGTAGCAAAAAACCTGACGAAGTAATTTCTAACCCGTTCCTATAAAAGCTATCGAGACCGATTGCACTCAATGTGCAA
>JAPHRB010000077.1 GCA_026197015.1 Gammaproteobacteria bacterium
CCTTTTATCTGATGTGGTTCCGACAAGACCGAAACCTTCCTGATTATATTGTAAATCTATATGCTCTAAAGCCTGACCCGACTCATCAAGAACTAATAAATCTTTACCTAAAGGATACTCTAGTAAAGGAGTTATGATGCGTTCATCTTCACCATAACTTAGTTCAAAAACATACTTAACAACCATAACCTGACCATTAGCCAAACCGATTATGACCTGATGATTATTATTAGATGTTACTGTCGTAATTTTAGATGGTAAATCAAGCTTATGACTTTCAACAATTTTACCGGTATCTGTCTGAAAGAAGACAATCAGGCCATTTTCAGTAAACCTGACACCCATAGTGCCCTGCTCTTCTATACCTATATGTAATATTTTACCTTCATCTGTTACGCTGTATGTTTGACTCTCTGCAATATCTGCAGATTCAAACATTGGTATAACTACCTGTAATAAATAGAAGAAAATCAATAAGATAGCGGCAATTACACTAATTCCGCCAATCGCAACGAAGTACCGTGCCAGACGGTCCTTTAAGGCTCGTTGATTATATCTGCGCTGTAACATAGGATCATTCATGGTGCGTACAATACATGTTAATTATTACAAGAATGTTACAAGATATGACAATATTGTTGTTATGCATAATTATGAATTTTTACCTCTATTAATAACATATAAAAAGTCCATTACTGTTAAATTAAGCAACTAGATAACAAAGGCTCTAATCATGTATAACTGCTCTTTCATCAAGTATTTATGGAAAGATTTAGACAAAAAAAGAAAACTTAGAACATTAGAAAAAAAGATTGTTTTACCTTTTCCGCCCTCTTTAGGTCAGGAAATATGTGAAAATGAGTGGTTTTCAGGCAAAATTGAACGAGTTGTATGGGATAACACCACACAGTTTTTTACGATAAAAGTAAGTGATATCAAACCTAAGGAAGGCATTTCAGCAGAACTCTTACTAGATGTAGCCTTAAAACAAGGCTGGGAAGAACAGCTAACAAATTAATCCATATCAGATTAAAAATAACGCCAAATGAGGTTAGTATGAAAAAGATAAAGAATGAAAAGGAGCTATTGAAGAAAGCAATTACTGAGGGAGTAAAGTATGGCGAGGCGCGTGGTGTTGTAGAGTTTGAACCAACAGATTCTGCTACTGAAAAAATAGAATATATATACAGATTGCTTGTACATGACAAGGTAATACAGGCAATTCCTGAAGATCAGGTATCGCAAAAAGCCATGAGACATAAAATCGCAATTTGGGCTTCTAAACTAAAATAATTCCGCATATAAAAAAACGCCTTGTTATACAAAGCGTTAAAGCAGAGACCATTCTGCAGGAGTCATTATTATAATTATCCAGATCAGGTACTCCATAACATGAAGTACCTGGTGGACTAATTGCTCTGAAAAACAATTAGAACTTAGCTATAACACCAAGTGCAATAGCAGAACTATCACCACCTAGTTTACTCGCATCATTCAGACCACCATCAGCACCATTGCTCCACAATGCATAAACCGATACCTTTTTACCCATCTTATGATCGTATGCTAATGCAGTCATAGTAGCATCGTCAGCCAAACCCTGGTCTTTAGTACCGTATACAAATTTAACAGCATTTTTCTTATCTATATTATGCTTAACACTGAAAAGCATATTTGTATCATCTAAAGTGCCATCATCTTCAACGGTTTCACCGATTAAACCTAATTTAGTGCTACCTAATTTATAACCAAGCACTAATTTAGTACCTGTTTCATCATTAGTAGCAGACTTTTCAATTGTTTGATGTGCTACAGCAAAACCAATCGCACCCATTTTCATATCATAAGCAAGACTGTAGGACTGGCCAGCATTTTCTGCAGAGGGAGCATCATCACCTGCGGCATACTGAATAGCAAATTTACCTGGACCCGCTTTTACAGAATAACCTAATGAATCACTATTACGTGTATCCTGACCTTTATCAATTATATTGTTATAGTCAGCATAGGTATCACTTAGGTGTTCAACATTTTTCTTACCCGCTACTTTATAAGGAGAGTCATCACGACCTATGCGTAGCTGGCCCCAATCACCCTTTAAACCAATATACTGTTCACGAGATTTAATATGATCACTAGATGACTTAGACTCATCAGCCATATCAATTTCCCATACAAAACGATATATTACTGATGTATCTGAATCTGTATCAACTTCGCCTTTAACGCCAACGCGTGAAGCGTGGCTTTTAACTGCTGTAGACGATGTATCTGCAACACCATCATCTTCCGATAAAGAACCAAAAGAAAGGTGAGCCTTACCAAATAATTGAGCTTCTGCTAATGCCAAACCAGGCATTGTAAGCGCAGCAAGCACAGCAACAGTTACAGTCTTCTTATTAAAAAATTTCATAAATCGATTTCCTCTAGTTAACAAATAAGTTCGTATGAATCTATTGTTACAATATTAAGGTTGATTTATTACAGAGTTATGTGCGAGAAATGAAGATTATGTTACAACCGGGGAAATAGTTGAACTTTTTAAATATTTGATTAAGATCCGTATATAGACACAAATTTATCTACACTAAAACCATTCAAACGTTTCTTACCAACGAGTATTACGGGTATACCTCTAGCTTTAAGTTTTTTAAAATCACTTTTACCTTTTTTAGATTTATCTATATCATATTCTTTATAAGGAATACGCTTCATCTTAAAGTATTTTTTTGCTTTCGTACATACACCACACCAGGCAGCACTATACATTACAACTTTTTTTCTTCTGTATTTTTTGGGTTTCGTTTTATCTTCGTTAGCCGTCTCATTTTCATCAATATCATTTTCAACAACTTTAGCCGATGTGTAGGTTACCAGTTCAGCTATTTCGATATTTTCAGATGTAATATTTAATGGAGCCTGATCACTAAAATGTTTTTGACCTGATTGATCCACCCATTTAAAAACATCAGCATGAGTTACCGTTGACAGGCTAAATAAGACATATATAAAAATAAGTTTATAAAAACAATACATCTATCACCTGTTATTTAGTACTACTACATACAGAAATTGTCTCGAGCCTTTTTTGCATTTGTAAATATTTTTAACAACTCTTCAGAATCAGAGTTATGTATAGCTTGTTTTAAATTATCAAGATCTTGCTGATAACTTTGCATCATTGCCAATATGGCTTCTGAGTTATTAACACAGATATCTCGCCACATTACGGGGTCACTTGATGCAATACGTGTAAAATCGCGAAAGCCACCTGCCGCATATTTAAATATTTCGTCTACATCATCTACGTTATTAAGGCAATCTACCAGGGCATACGCTAAAATATGAGGGAGGTGACTTGTACCTGCTAACACCAGGTCGTGATGACGTGCACCCATTTCATCGACTTTTGCACCGGTTGCTTTCCACATCTCACTAACTTTGGCCACATCTTCCGGTGTATTATTTTCAAGTGGCGTTAATATCACTCGTCGCTTTTGATACAAAGAATCAAATGCTGCTTCTGCACCAGAGTTTTCAGTTCCTGCAATTGGATGTCCGGGTACAAATTGATTTACTTTAACACCGAGTATTTTAGTAGCCGACTCAATAATCGTATGTTTCGCACTACCGCCATCTGTAATAATGCTATGTTTATTTAAATGTGGCTCAATTTTCCTGAATACTTCAGTCATTGCGCCAATAGGTACAGATATAAAGATCATGTCAGCCTTAGATATGACCTTAGCATAATCTGTTTCATAATCGTCTATAACACCAAGTTGTTTGGCTTTTTCTAAATTTTCAATACTACGGCCCAGACCGGTAACCTGCTTCACATAACCTGCTTTTTTTAGAGCCAGAGATAATGAGCCACCTATTAAACCAACGCCTATAACACATAGATGATTAATCATTTGAGCCATCCTTCAAAGAACTTTCTGTAATGTTTTTAAAACACGACTATTTTGCTGCTCATTACCAACTGTGATTCTTAAAAATTCAGGCATTTTATAACTTGATACCGGTCGAACAATAACACCCTCTTTTAATAAAGATTCATAAACGGGCATTGCATCTTTTTTAACATTCACTGCAATAAAGTTAGCTATGCTGGGGATAAAACTTAAACCTGAATCTGCAAATGCTTTTGCATACTGTTTTAAACCTGCTGCATTTAAGTTAGCACTATTACTGACATGATCCTGGTCATTAATCGCCGCAAAGGCAGCAGCTTGTGCTGGCATATTAGTATTAAAAGGCTGTCTAACTCTATTTAAAATATCTGCAATATCTGGATGAGATATAGAATAACCAATTCTTAAACCCGCCAGACCATATATTTTTGAAAATGTGCGTGTAATTAACAGGTTTTTATACTGTTTTAATAACTTTTGAGTATCTGGTTTAAGATCATCAGGCATGTACTCAAAATAAGCTTCATCCAGTACGATAAGAACATCATCATCGACTCTTGATAAAAAATGACTTAACTCATCTTTTTCAAACCACGTTCCAGTTGGGTTATTAGGATTAGCTATAAATACGACACGAGTTGATGATGTAATCTGTTGATAAACAGCATTTAAATCATGCCCATACGGCATAACAGGATGATCAGCTGCATAGGCTTTAGCTACTCTCGCCTCTGCTCCAACAGCCTGTACGACTAAAGGATAAACTGCAAATGAATATTCAGAATATACAGCGGAATTACAAGGTGCTAAAAACGCTCGTCCAACAAGTTCAAGAATATCATTTGAACCGTTACCTAGTGTTATAGAAGATTGATCAACACCCAGCTTTTCAGCAAGCGCTAAACTCAACTTATAACCTGCCCCATCAGGGTAATAATTCACATTGCCCATCACAGATTGAGCTGCTTCTACTGCTTTCACACTTGGACCCAGAGGATTTTCATTAGAAGCAAGTTTTATAACATTAGTAATTCCTAACTCTCGCTCCAGCTCTTCAACGGGTTTACCCGGTTGATAAGCATTAAGTAGTTGAACGCCTGGTACTGCATTTTTTAGAAATTTATTCATATTTTCGAATTTATTTAAAATAAAGTCATATTAAAAACATGACCATAATTATAAGTTAGAAGTGTTTTAAATTTATTTAAGTACAGCTTTGGGGTATGAACCTAAAATTCGGACCATCGCAGACTCATGCTCAATTTCAGACAATGCCTCTGCAAGTGCCTGATCATCTTTATGTCCCTCTATATCGATAAAAAACACATATTCCCATACACCTTTTCGAGATGGACGTGACTCTATTTTACTCATACCGATATCACGATCAGCCAATGGTTTTAATAGATGATGTAATGCGCCTGCTTTATTATTAGTTGTCACTAATAATGATGTTCTATCATTTCCGCTTGGAGGAACTTCATTTTTACCGATAATGATAAAACGAGTTGTATTATTTGGTTCATCTTCAATTTCAGAACATAAAATAGGCACATCATAAATTTCAGATGCCATAGAGCCGGCAATGGCAGCAGCAGACTTTTCCTGTTTTGCGATACGAACTGCTTCAGCGTTACTGCGCACAGCATAAAGCTCAGCATTAGGAAGATTTGAATCTATCCAACGCCTACATTGAGCTAAAGACTGCTGATGTGAGTAGACTTTTGTTATTTTCGATATATCAGTTTCTGTACTTATTAAGTTATGTTGAATACGTAAATCAACTTCACCAGATATTTGCAATGAAGAATTGATAAGCAAATCCAGAGTATGTGAAATTACGCCTTCAGTTGAATTTTCAATTGGAGCAACACCAAAATGTGATTCGCCAGTTTCTACAGATCTAAATATCTCTTCAATATTATCAACCGGATACTGATCTATCGAAGCACCAAAATGCTTGCTACAGGCAGCATGATTATAGGTACCCGCCGGCCCTAAAAATGCAACTTTAATCGGTTTTTCTAAAGCAAGACAGGATGACATTATTTCACGAAATAAGTGAGCCATAGCATTATCACTTAATGGACCTTCATTTCGTTTTTTAATTTCAGTTAACACCTGAGCTTCACGTTCAGGTCGATAAAAATGCTCAGTTTCACCTGATTTAATTTTTATTTCGGCAACTTCCTGAGCACAAGTGGCGCGTTGATTAATCAGTTGCTGAATTTGCTTGTCAATAGAATCAATTCTATCTCGTATGCCTAATAACTTGTCTTGTTCGTTCATTCTTGAATGCCGTTTTTTAGCTATAAAAAACACAGCTTAATTAACATTATTACGCGTATATAATAATTAAAAAGCCTGTACTCATGTATTTCTATAGCAAATTTTTAAATTAATCTTACCGACAATACACCATCGATGTTCTGGATTTTTTCGATAGCTGCATCATCAGGTTTGCATTCTACATCTATTAAAGTATAAGCAAGTTCATTGCGAGATTCATTAGCCATATGCAGAATATTAACGTTTGAACTACCTAAAACATGTGATATTTTACCTAACATATCGGGACTATTTGAATTCGATATAGCTAATCTAAAATCCCCCTGTCTAGATAATTTAATATTAGGATAGTTAACTGAATTTTTAATATTCCCGTTATCTAAAAAGTCTATTAACTGATCGGCTATCATAACTGCACAATTATCTTCAGCCTCACCTGTTGACGCGCCTAGATGTGGCAGTGTAAAAACACCTTCATGCCCTTTAACTTCATTTGAAGGAAAATCATTAACATAAGCACGAATTTTACCTGCTTTTATTGCAGCTAGAACAGCACTATCATCTACAATACCTTCTCGAGCAAAATTTAAAACCACAGCGCCGTCTTTCATCGTCGCCAAACTCTCAGCATTTAAAAGATTACGAGTGGCCTCAATTAGAGGTACATGAAATGTAATAAAATCCGCTTGCCGAAAAAGTTCGTCAGCACTATCCATCTGTTTAACATTCGAGGATAACTGCCATGCTGCCTGTACTGTAATACCAGGATCATAGCCAATTACTTTCATGCCAAGCGTATCTGCCGCATTTGCTACCTGTGCACCAATTGCACCCAGACCTACCACACCCAGGGTTTTACCTGGCAACTCAAAACCTGCAAATTTTTTCTTGCCTGCTTCTACTGCCTTAGTAACTTCTTCATCTGTACCCGTTAATTCAGTGGTATAATTCCAGGCGGGAATAAGGTTTCGACAGGCCATTAACATTCCTGCTATGACTAACTCTTTAACTGCATTCGCATTGGCACCTGGTGCATTAAAAACAACAATGCCACGTTCTGACATTTTATCGACAGGTATATTATTAACGCCCGCACCTGCTCTACCAATTGCTATTACTGAACTGGACACAGGCACATCATGCATTTTAAATGAACGTAACATGATAGCATCTGGCTCACTTACATCTTCACCTACCTGATAACCTTTACCAGTTAGTTTATCTAAACCCAGGGGAGAGATTGCATTGTAGGTTTTGACATTAAACATATAAATTCCTATTTTTTCTGCCAACAATATTGTTGGCGCTTTTAAGCCGTATAATATTTTTTAATACAAACGAAAATCTCATATCACATGTTATTAAACAGATACAATTTTTTTCAAACACTAAGCGTTATTTTTCTCAAAATCCTTCATATAATCAACAAGTGCATCTATACCAGATTCAGGCATCGCGTTATAAATACTTGCGCGCATTCCGCCAACTGATCTATGACCTTTTAATGATGTTAAGCCTGCTTTTTCAGCACCTTGCAGAAAAGCACCATCAAGTGCGGCATCATCCAGTATAAATGGTACATTCATCAATGAACGACAGTTTACATCTACAGGATTAGTATAAAAACCGGATTCATCAATAGCCGAATAAAGTTTTGCAGCCTTGCGACGGTTGGTTTCTTCTAACGTTTTAATGCCTCCATTTTTCCTAATTCGGTCAAATACAAGGCCTGCTATATACCAGCTATAAGTGGCAGGCGTGTTATACATTGAATCATTATCAGCCATAATTTTGTAATCCAGCATCACTGGCATGCCATCAATGCAATTTCCAATTAAATCATCTCTAACAATAACAAGTGTTAACCCGGCACAACCAATATTTTTTTGAGCACCCGCATATATTATGCCGAATTTACTAACATCAATTTCTCTTGATAATATACTTGATGACATATCCGCTACTAATGGCACATCTGTTTCAGGCAGGAAAGGAAACTCAACACCAACAATTGTTTCATTGGGCGTGTAATGTAAATAAGCTGCGTCATTACTTAAATTCCACTCAGACTGCTCGGTAACTGTTGTGAATTTAGAGTCTGCAGTAGTAGCCACAACATTAACATCACCATAACGTTTAGCTTCAGCAATGGCTTTTTTAGACCATTGACCGGTTAAAACATAATCAGCTTTGCGGTTAGAACCCATTAGGTTTATAGGAACAGCAGCAAACTGAGTGCTTGCCCCGCCCTGCATAAATAACACTTTATAGTTATCAGGGATATTCATTATGTCGCGCAAATCTGCTTCAGCTTTTTCTGCGATAGACATGTATGCTTTACCACGATGAGACATTTCCATTACAGACATGCCTGTTCCCTGCCAATCTAACATTTCTGACTGTGCTTTCTTAAGTACGTCTTCTGGAATACATGCAGGACCTGCACTGAAATTATATACTCGGCTCATTGCCTTTTACACCTTGATCAGTTATTTATAGCGTCACTATAAAATTATTTAAAAATACCACCAGAGCTCAAAAGTCGCCTGTAAAACATAGACAACTTATAATCTCTAACTTATTCTGCTTCTTGCTGAGCGTCGTCGTCTGTATCAGATTCTTCACCAGCTAATACTTCTATGCGCTCAATTTCTACCAGCTTTTCATCATCAGATAACCTGATTAAACGAACACCCTGCGTGTTTCTACCCATTTCTCTTACTTCTTCAACGCTGGTACGAATTAATGTACCACCATCAGAGATCATCATAAACTCATCTGTTTGAGTTACCTGAACCGCACCTACAACAGCTCCATTGCGCTCAGATGTTTGTATAGAAATCAC
>JAPHRB010000106.1 GCA_026197015.1 Gammaproteobacteria bacterium
GAAAGCAGCAGCAGCAGCAAAGAAAAAAGCAGCAGTCGCTAAAAAGAAAGCAGCAGCAGCTAAACGCAAAATATTAGCAGCAAAGAAAAAAGAAGCAGCAATTAAGAAAAAAGCCGCAGCTGTAAAAGCAGCAGCAGCTAAAAAAGCGATTAAAGACCAGATAGCAGCTGTTAAAGCAGAGTTGGCTGCAGCACGTGTAGAGCTAAGTACAGCTGCAAAACGTGAAGCGGCATTAATCAAAATGGCTGGTAATAAAGAAGCTGCAATCGCTAAGTTTGTTGAAAAGTGGACTAAGCAACAGCTTGCTAAGATGGAAAAATCTCTAAAGCCTAAAAAACGCAAAGCAAAAAAGCGTAAATAAGCTATTTGAGCTAATAGATTAGCAATAATCTATAAAAAAAGGCCACATCCGTAAGGGTGTGGCTTTTTTTGTGTCTATTTAATTACATGTGATGATTATTAGCAGAAAAAGAAAACGCACGCAAATAAACGCAAATGGGTAATATGCGCCTGCGGCGCATTAAGTAATTAGCTTTTATTGGCGTTCATTCGCGTTTATTTGCGTTTTCTTTTTATTCTGAAATTTAAAAATACGCCAAAGAGTATTAAATCAGGTTTTCACCCATGAATGATCTATATCAATTCATTAAAAGGCTGTACTTCAACCATTTCACCCACTTCAATATCACCTGATTCGCGTTCCAAAACGATAAAACAGTTCGCTTTTGCCATTGAACTCAACATATGAGAGCCCTGAACACCTGTGGTATCAACAATTAACTGTCCATTTTCATCATTTGACATAATTCCACGTTGAAAATCTTTTCTGCCGGGATGTTTTTTGAGTTTAGAAATACATTTAGCCCGTAATTTAAGCGGGGTACTTAATGTTTCACCCTCTAATAAACGTAAACTGGGTTGCACGAATTGATAGAAAGTGACCATGGCTGAAACCGGGTTACCGGGTAACCCAAAAAATATAGTGTCATTAATATGACCAAAAGCTAAAGGTTTTCCAGGTTTCATGGCTATTTTCCAGAAACCGACTTTACCAATTTCATCTAAAATGATTTTAATGAAATCAGCTTCTCCAACAGAGGCACCACCAGAAGTAATAACTAAATCAGCAATATTTGCTGCCTCTTTTAGTGTTAGCTCAATTTCTTCTTTTATATCGGGTACTACACCCATATCAATGCATTCAACATCCATTTTTTGTAACATACCAAACAATATATAACGGTTGCTGTCATAAATATCGCCTGGTTCAAGGTGTTGGCCAACGCCTTTCAATTCATCACCGGTAGAAAAGAAGGCGACTACAGGTTTTCTTATTACTTTAAATTCTGTCACGCCAACAGAAGCGAGTAATCCTAATTTTGCCGGTGATAACCGTTCACCCGCTTTAATAATCGTATCACCGGTAAAAAAATCATCACCCGGGTTACGTACATTCTGCATGGCTTTGTGTGTATTGCCAATTTTTATAAAACTGCCGTCTACTTCAGCATGTTCTTGCATAACCACGGTATCGGCACCTTCAGGTACAACTGCACCTGTCATAATTCGTACAGCTTCGCCTGATTTTAGTTTTCCCTCAAAAGGAGCACCTGCAAAAGATTTACCAATTACGTTTAATTTTTTGTCACCCGTTTGAGGGATGTCTGATGCATTAATAGCATAACCATCCATTGCTGAATTAATAAATGGGGGAACATCAAGAGGTGATGTGACATCTTCTGCCAAAATATAACCAGCAGCTTCGCGAATAGTGACGTTTTTTTTGCCTTTAATCGGTTTTATGCTTTGTTTAATTTGTTCAAATGCCTGTTCGAAACTAAGTGAGTTAGGATCAAATTCATCGTTACACGAGCTCTGTTTTTTTATCATAGTTAGGTCTTCTTGTAGAAATTTATTTTATAAAGTTAGAGGGTTTTACTCTGCTTGCTATATTGAACAACGAAGTCTGCAATGCTTTTTATATTATTTAGATTAAGTTGTGTTAAGTCGGTTTGTTGAAATGCCTGCGTTTTATCATGGGCAATGGCGATAATATTGCTATCACCGGGGTACATCAATGGTTTGCCTGTCGATTCTCTGTGTAATTCAATTTTATTGAATGGCCATTTTTTAAAACCTTCTACCAGAACCATATCAACGGTGTTTGCAGGGATGTGTTTTAATATTTCCTGTAACGTAGGCTCTGCTTCTACGTCATGTTCAATGGATATAACTGTTCTTACACTGGAACAGATTAACATGGGAACGGCTCCGGCTTTACGTAACTCATAACTGTCTTTGCCTGGCGTATCCATCTCAAAATTATGATGTGCATGTTTAATAACAGCAATGCGCATACCGCGTTTTTTTAATTCGGGTATAAGTTTAAGCAATAAGGTTGTTTTTCCGGTTCCACTGTAAGCAGCGAACCCTAAAAGAGGTTTTTCATAGGTGATTTGATCATTTGAGGTTGTTTGCGTCGACATTAGTTCATATCTTCCGGACGATTGAAATTTTTAAAGCGATTATGTTGTGATGAAAAATCACAGACTGCAGGGTCTATCATAGAGATAAAATCATGAACTTTACGTCGACCCTGTTGTAAAAAAGTATTTAACAGTGCTTTATGTTGACATGATAATAATGAAAACAGAGGTTGTAGTCTGTCTCCATCATGGCATATTGCAGATTCTTTTTTCTGTATGTGTAAACATTGCCAAAGATGATTAAAAAGCTTCTCAGGGGGGGCAGGCGTGTCGCAGGGTAGACAAAGCAAATATGGGGTAGAACATATGTGCATTGCACTAGAAATACCCGCTAGCGGCCCCTGATAGTCGTCTTGAAAATTATTAACGGCATCATTAACAATATTTTTCGCATATTTTTTATATATATTGAGGTTTCTGTTAGCGCTGATAATGATTTTATCTGCTGGCACATCTATAGTGTTAATAATATTCTCAATCATAGGTTTACCTTGCCACAACATTAAACCTTTGTCGGCCCCCTTCATTCTTTGTCCTCGACCACCGGCTAGAATTAAATAAGTGACTTGATTAGATGAGTTCGTGTCGGACATAGATCTATGTTGCCTGTATATTAGTTCTAGATATTGGTTGTGGATATTGAATCCAGTCTGAAATTAAAATACTTTCAGTCTAATCTGACAGTAGATTTAAGTTTTATTATATATCAATATACAACCTGAAATTTTCACTTCATAGTATTTTAAATGGCTATAGTTGACCAATTACCCACTGCTGAACAGTCTGTTATCGAACGATTTCTTGATGTGTTATGGATGGAAAGAGGTCTGAGCCAGAACACATTATCTGCATATAGAAATGATCTGTCGAATCTGGCGTTATGGTTATATGAAAATAATAGTAATTTACTGGGTGCATCTCAAATGAGTTGCCAGTCTTTTCTTGCCTTTAGATATGAGCAAGGCAGCAAAAATCGTAGTGCAGCTCGATTATTGTCATCGATGCGACGTTTTTATGGTTGGTTGTTGCGAGAGAAAAAAATACAAATTGATCCTGTTGCTTTAATTGAAGCCCCAAAACCGGAGCAGCCATTACCTAAAACCCTGACGGAGCGTCAAATTGAAGATCTGTTAAATGCACCGGACCTGAATTCTGACCTGGGTTTAAGAGATAAAGCCATGTTGGAAACAATTTATGCGACAGGTTTAAGGGTGAGTGAGTTGATTGGCCTGGAATTTTCACAGGTTTCATTAGATCCAGGGGTTGTCCGTGTGATGGGCAAGGGCGGAAAAGAGCGTCTGGTACCATTGGGGGAAGAAGCGATAGCGTGTTTACATACCTATATAAATCAGGCAAGGGTCGTATTAATGGCTCAACACCCATCATGTAATGCCTTATTTGTGACTCGCAGGGGTAAAAGTATGAGTCGTCAGGCTTTCTGGTATTTAATTAAGCGATATGCTTTATTGGCGAATATTGATACTGAAATTTTATCGCCTCATACTTTACGACATGCTTTTGCTACACATCTGTTAAACCATGGTGCTGATTTAAGAGTGGTGCAAATGTTGCTGGGGCACAGCGATATATCAACTACGCAAATTTATACTCATGTGGCGAATCAGCGGTTACAGCAGCTTTATCAGCAGCATCACCCGCGTGCCTGACAGGTGAAATGTAAGAGGACTATTTAAGATTTATTATTAAATTAATCTAAAATGAGTATTTTATGCTCGGAATTAATTATACTTCCCCCTGTCTATGTATACAGATCACATTAATATTGAGAATTAATCTATGAAATTACTACTAAAATCAGGCCTGTTATTAATAACAATGGTACTTGGGGCTGTGTCGGCGGTTCATGCAAATGAGGCTGAAATAAAAGAATTAAAAGAAAATATAAGCAAACGTTTACCGCCAAACACCGCGTTATCAGTGAAAACGACACCTGTTAAAGGTGTATATGAAATTATGGCGGGCGGTCAGATTATGTATGCAGATAAGGATGCTCGTTACATATTTGATGGTGATTTGATTGACTTGAAAACTAAGAAAAATATCACTGAAGATACCCGTGGTATTGTGCGCTTAAGTGCCCTGGAGAAGCTGGGCGAGAAAAACATGTTAGTGTATACACCTAAGGGTAAGGTTGAACATACGATTACAATATTTACCGATATATATTGCCCATACTGCAGGAAACTGCATAATGAAATGGCTGATTACATGAGTAATGGTGTAAAAGTGCGTTATATCTTTGTGCCATTTAAAGGCCCTAAAAGTGTGCAAGCATCAGTTTCTGTATGGTGTGCCGATGATAAAAACAAAGCCATGGATCTGGCTAAAGGCGGAAAAGAGATTGAGAAGAAGAACTGCGATAATCCGATTAGTCAGCACCAGGCGCTGGCTACTGAAATTGGTATAAGAGGTACACCTGCAATAATGCTTGAGTCTGGAACAATATTACCAGGATACGTACCCTCAGCTAAATTATTGCAACAGTTAAATACCCAGCTTTAAAATAACCTCTGTTATGTAACATCTTTATCGGGGAAAGCTGCACAGTCCCCGATGGAGATGCGGCTGAAAAGTGTAATCTCTTTCAGTTCATGACAATCTATCGTTTGTCTCATTCCCACGCTCCCGCGTGGGAATGCATACAGCACCTTGGCTTATTAATGCATGGCATTAAACATCTTACGTCGGAATTTGCCTACCAGTGGGTGTTCATCTCCTAAAAGACCAAATGTAGCAAGCAGTGATTTTTTAACCGCGCCATTCTGAAACTGGTTATCCCTGGTTAATATATAAATTAGATGTTCTAGCCCTGTTTCGTAGTTATCCTTGTTAATTAGTTGTATTGCTAGTTGATAACGTGACAAATGATCATCTGGCGTTTCGTCTAATATTTTTTCAAGCTCACTTATATCAGGTGCATTTTCTGTCACCAGTGCCAGCTCAATTTTATTTAATAAACTAATGACCTGTGCATTTTCACGATCTGCCAGGCTAAACTTGTTAAGTCGTTTTTGTGCTGAAGCATAATCTTTTTCACGGGCTTCCAGATGTGCAAGATCGATTTGGATAGTCTTATTATCAGGTGCTAAAGATTCAGCTTTGAGTAATAAGGCTTTACCACCATCAAAGTCGCCTGACTGGATGATTTCAAATGCCTGATTACGTAAATTATCGGCCTCAGTGACTGAATGTTTGTCAATTAACTGCCTGATAGTGTCTTCTGGTTGTAATCCAGTGAACTGATCAACTACTTCTCCATTTTTAAATATAAGTACGCTAGGAATCGAGCGAATTTGAAATTGCTGGCTTAATGATTGCTCGCTTTCGCTATTAACTTTGGCTAGCACAAACTGCCCATTAAGGTTGTTAGCAAGGTTTTCCAGGATAGGAATAAGCTGTTTACAGGGCTCACACCACTCAGCCCAGAAATCGACCAGGACAGGTGCTTTATAGGAATTTTCAATAACGCCCTGTTGAAAGTTCTGTTCTGTGGCATCAAAAATAAAAGCGGATGTAGTCATTGTTTTTACTCAAATTTAAAAATTTCTGTTATGTGTTAATTATTACTGAAATGAAAATATTATACTTATTCGTTTTAAAGTCGTTTAATGCTTTCTCATTGTCTAAGAGCAAACAATTCGCAACACTCTGTAAAGAGTAGATAGGTAATGATCTCTTTATCGGGCCATAATTCTTTTATACCATTAGCGTAATAAAACATTTGTTGCTGGTATTCCTGTGATATTTCCTGAAGATTATTTATGTTTGCATGCTGGTGGGTTTTGTAATCAATAATAATTACCTGATTTTGTTTAACAATTAACCTGTCAATAATGCCATATATCAGGCAGTTATCTTTAATGTACTGTATCGGGCATTCGTTATATATTTTAATAATTTCATCAGGCTTAAATATTTTCTGTAAATCAGCATGAGTATAGTTAGCGTGAGCAATTGAAAACCAGTTTTTCAGTTGTTTATTATTCTCAATATGCATTTCAAAAGATATTCTTTTTATTATGCTGTCTGCACTCAGTTTATCATCTAATGTCAGTAGCTCTAACATGCGGTGGATAGCTATACCACGTTGTATAGCTAATTGATTGTCCTTGTTCCTGTCGTCGTGCTCAGTGGCTGATGATGAATGAGTTGTGGCTCGACTAGGTGCTAACATTACCTGTGGTTTTCTAAAAATGTCAATTTTTCGGCTTAAAGCTTCATCCATATCATGTGTGCTTTTAGTCGCAGTCGATTGCTCTGGAGCTGTCACATTGCATAATGCCTGTTCACCAAAGCTGTAACATAAATGATTGTCTGCCTGCTCATCGGCTTTATTAGTTAAAGATTGTAATGCTGTGAATAAGGGCTGGTACCAGTTGGCAAAGGGACCTCTGTCTGCCTGGCATCCGCTAATAAATAAATATTGTCTTGCTCGGGTTATGGCGACATATAATAAATTAGCATCTTCTTTTTGTTGAGCTTCTTTAAGTTGTTTTGTTAATTTTCTGCTTTGCTCATCTTGAAGTTTACTCGCTGGCACCAGTTGAAAATGCGTGGGTTTTTTGTCTTCTACAGGCCAGTCGATTAAGGTGCTTAATGAAGACCTGTCTTTTGCAGTAGTGATGGTGTCGGCCAAATAGACTACAGGTGCTTCAAGCCCCTTACTGGCATGTATAGTCATTATGCGTACACGTGCCTGGCGTGTTTCCATGGGGGCTTCGTCAGGGGCGTCACTCTGGGTGTTTTTCAAACTGCGTAAATGAAATAAGAAATGCATTAAACTCGGATAACGGCCACTATCCAGATCCAGTGCCATTTCCAGGAACAGAGTTAAATTCGCCTGTACGCGAGCCTGTAAAGCTGTCGGTGTTGAGCGTTTATATCGCTCAAGCACATCGGCCTGTGCAAATATTTTATCAAGTAAATCATGTACTGGAATTTTGTCAGCCAGTGAACGCCAGTTATTCAAATATATCCATGCGCGTTTAAGGGGGTGATTCGCATCAAGTTCTTCTGATAAAATTTCCAGCCGACTGAACCAGTGACCCTGGTGAGGGTGTGCGGCTAAGGTTTGCAGATCATTATCAGAAGCGCTGAATAAAGGTGATTTTAAAACCTGCGCTAGTGCTAAATTATTAAAAGGAGTTAAAAGCGTATCAAGTAGCGCCTCCATATCCTGAATTTCCAGACAGGATAAAAAAGTACCTCTATTGGTGCCTAAATAAGCAATGTCCGCATCACGTAATGCCCGTTCATAATCTTCAACATGCGCACGTTTACGAACCAGAATAAAAATATCGTTATAAGTTAATACGCGATGTATATCGCCATCAGCGACGGGTGTTTTATTTTTAATAAGCTGCTTTATATGATTAGCAATCTGACGTGCTTCTTTCTGATGAATGCCACTAGATTCTGCACGAGCCTCATTTAATGGGTTGCGACAATAAACGTCTTCAATGTTTTTATCCAGATCACTCATTCGCCAGAGGGGTAAAACCTCAACTGTGCCTGAAAGCGTTTCAAGGTTAGTTTGGTGTTTAATAAAACCGGGTAAAGTAGTTTGAAATTCATCCTGTAAAAATACCGCGTTAACCGTATTAATAATTGCAGGTGAAGAACGCCATGATTTATTCAGGGGAAAGGATTCAGCATTCAGGTGTTGGCTTAACCAGTTTGAAGCCTGTTGTTGTAATTCGGGTTTTGCACGTCTAAAGCTATAAATAGACTGTTTTTCATCACCGACTAAAAATACACTGCGATGTTTCTCTGATTCAGCTGATGCCATTTCTTCGAGCAGGGGCAATATTAGTTGCCATTGGGTTGGGTTGGTATCCTGAAACTCATCAATTAATAAATGTTGTATTTGCTGGTCAAGTTTATATTGTATCCACAGGGCATTTTCTGAATCCTGCAATAATTTGTAACTGCGCCATTCCAGATCTGTGAAATCCAGTAATCGCTGCTGATTTTTCAGTGTTTGATAGTGTTCAATAAACTTTTCACCGCAATAAAACCAGTGGTGGTTGAGCTGCCAGCAATGTTGTTTATTAAGTTCTTCAAGGGTTTCTAATATTTTATTACTAATAATTTCATGGGACTCAAGGAAACGGTCTGCATCATCATCGCCCAGTTTTTTACGAAGTGCTGCGCTATCTTTTCGTGCTAAAGGTGTGTTTTTCTGCGTTAGAAAACATCCGCGAAGAAGATTAAAAGCATTTTCGTCAGTCGGTGTTTCTACTAACCAGTCGGCTAATCGTGCTGAGAATTGCAGATTTTTTTTACCCGCAGCCAGGCCAAGCAATTTTGAAAACTCCAAAATTCGTTGAATAAGTAGATCATTAAAAAAATCGCTGATTGGCTCTGTTGTAGAATCATAATTGAGTGAAGAAGCGAGTTTCTGACTGGCAAAAGTCGCTTTATTGCCCGCTTCATTATCAGTGTATGCCCACCAGTCACTTCTGTGCTGTAAGAAACTGTTTAAAACTTTATGCAGATTAAACAGGCCGCCGCAGTGTTTCATTAAATGTTGTAAATGACTGGATAATTCGCCCTGCATATCTAAAGTGGCTTCATTAAATAAAGCATCTCTTGCCTGCTGAATTAACAGGTCGGCACTTTCAAGTAAATCAAAGTTTGGGGGGATATCAGCCTCTATAGGGAAACGACTTAGCAGGTCCTGACAGAAAGAGTGAAATGTCAGTGTGCGAACCGGGTAATCACAATATTGGTGAGCTTCGTATAATGCACGTGCTTTCTGTTGATAGTCTTTACTCAAATCTAGCTCGGCGAGTAATGAAAAAAGTTTTTCATCATCCACCGTGGCTAGTTGGTAGAGCCTTTCAGATAAGCGCTGTTGCATCTCGGCAGCGGCTTTTCGAGTAAACGTCAGGGCGAGAATGCTGCCGGGTTCTGCTCCTTCCAGCAATAAGCGGACTAAACGGGTGACCAGCATGTAGGTTTTACCACTCCCGGCAGAGGCGGTAACAGTGGCATTGATATAGGGGTTAGCAGCTTGAAGACTCATGACTGCATTTTACGGTAAATTATAAATAAATGTGAGGTATCGAAAGAGAAAAGCATTTGCTGCGGTAATGAACGCAAAATAGATTAATAATTAATATGTGAAATTGTGCGTTTCTGCAAACTTGAGTGTTTTATGTGCATTTATTAGGGTTTATTAGTGGAAAAGGCTTTGTTTTGTTAAATAAAATAGTCCTTCCACATGTGTGTTCAAGTGTTTGCAGCACATAAGTGTGTATCGTAGGGAGAAAGCGTAATTGACAAATTGCGTCTTGGCCATAAGTCTTTTATAGTTGCCCAAAATACCTATTGATTAAGAGAATATTGAATGAGTTCATATGATGCCTCGGCCATAGAGGTTTTAACCGGCCTGGAACCTGTACAGAAACGTCCGGGTATGTATACCGACACCACACGACCTAACCACCTTGCACAGGAGGTTATTGATAATAGTGTTGATGAGGCAGTCGCCGGGCACGCTAGCCGAATACAGGTAGTTTTATATCGCGATGGATCATTAGGTGTAACCGATGATGGGCGCGGTATGCCCGTGGATATTCACCCTGAAGAGGGTGTGCCGGGCATTGAAGTGATTATGACCAAATTACATGCGGGCGGTAAATTCACTAATGATAATTACCAGTTTTCAGGTGGTTTGCATGGGGTGGGCGTTTCCGTGGTTAATGCATTGTCTGATCGCGTTGAGGCGGAGATAAGACGTGATGGCAAAGTGTATTCAATCGCATTCGCACATGGCGATAAAGTCAGTGAGCTTGAAGAAACAGGAACGGTAGGTAAGAAAAATACCGGCACGCAAATTCGTTTTTGGCCTGAAGCGAAGTATTTTGATACGGTAAAGTTTTCTGTGTTACAGCTAAAACATGTATTACGTGCAAAGGCGGTCTTATGCCCTGGTTTACATGTTACTTTTCTAGACGAAAAAACAGCTGAAAGCGAAGAATGGTATTACGAAGACGGTCTGGAAGACTATTTGATGGAAAGCCTTAAGGGTTATGAGTTGTTACCAGCTCAAGCTTTTATAGGTTCTATGGCTTCTGCTCATGAAGCTGTCGATTGGGCTCTGTTATGGTTACCTGAAGGCGGTGAGTCTGTTGGTGAGTCATATGTAAATTTAATTCCTACTTCCCAGGGCGGTACACATGTTAATGGTTTACGCACAGGTTTAACGGAAGCAATAAGAGAGTTTTGTGAGTTTAGAAACCTGTTACCCCGTGGCGTAAAACTTAGTCCGGAAGATGTCTGGGAAAAAGTCAGTTATATCCTGTCTGTTAAATTATTAGATCCACAATTCTCAGGGCAAACTAAAGAACGTTTATCTTCAAGAGAATGTGCTGCATTTGTTTCGGGTGTGGTAAAAGACTCATTTAGTCTATGGTTAAATCAGAATACAGATCAGGGTGAGCTGATTGCTATGCTGGCAATTGATAACGCGCAAAAGCGTTTAAAAGCCGGCAAAAAAGTAGCCCGTAAAAAGGTAACATCTGGTCCGGCGTTACCTGGAAAACTAGCTGACTGTAGTTCATCAGATGTAAATCTAACGGAACTGTTTCTGGTGGAGGGTGACTCAGCGGGTGGCTCGGCCAAACAGGCGCGAGATAGAAATAACCAGGCCATTATGCCATTACGTGGAAAAATACTAAATACCTGGGAAGTAGATGCGGATCAGGTCCTGGCATCTCAGGAGGTACATGATATCTCAGTCGCTATTGGTGTTGATCCTGCTTCTAGTGACTTATCTGGTTTGCGTTATGGAAAAATTTGTATTCTGGCTGATGCAGACTCCGATGGTTATCATATTGCTACATTATTATGTGCCTTGTTCCTGCGTCATTTTAGAACACTAACAGAAGCGGGTCATGTCTATGTCGCAATGCCTCCGCTGTTTAGAATAGATGTCGGTAAAGAAGTTTTTTACGCATTAGATGAAGCAGAAAAAAAGGGTATATTAGATCGTATTGCAGCAGAAAAGAAAAAAGGTAAAGTTCAGGTAACTCGATTTAAAGGTCTGGGTGAAATGAATCCATTGCAATTACGTGAAACATCTATTGCACCAGATACACGTCGTTTAGTTCAATTAATTGTAGAGCCTGGTGATGACAGTAATAAAATGATGGATATGTTATTAGCCAAAAAACGCGCATCAGA
>JAPHRB010000040.1 GCA_026197015.1 Gammaproteobacteria bacterium
CTGTTTTGAAATTAATGAGATGCTGTTAGTTGTTTATGCATTCCCACGCAGGAGCGTGGGAACGAGATAATTTAATCATCTTACGGCCCGGCAGAAGCGAGCCAGGAGCGGTTAAACGAAGGCCAAAGTCATTTCAGTTATTGACTGCCCCAAGGCATGAAATGAAGGTAGTTTCACAGAGAAGAAAACATCGTGATTAACAGGCTTAACTTAGTGCCATTCTTTTCAGGGCACAATTGTTTCTAATATTTCCAGACTCTATTATTAGAGTGTGTGCTCTTTGTTCCTGATGATTTATCCTGATTAAGTCTATAGCGTAAAACACATGTCTTTAACCAATACACCGGGTAGTTTTAAACTGCTATTTGACCGTTGTCCATAAGTGCTTGAATCGAGAATAAGTTCACGTTCGGTTGTTAAGCCAAGTAAGTTTGTGCCGAATAAATCATAAATACTGTCATCAAAACGCATCACATTTAGCGGTGCCTGTATCTCGCCGTTTTCTACCCAGAAACAGGCAAAGCGAGTCATGCCGGTTAGCTGGCAGGCATTACGATCTGAAAAGTTTAGATACCAGAGATTGTTTATATACAGGCCGGTGCCTAGTTCACTTAGTATTTTTTCTTCTGCCAGGTCACCAGCGGCGAGATCTAAAGCGCACGGGTATTCGCTACCGGCATTTATTTCACTGCTGTATTCCATCGCGCTGCGTGGGTTTACTAAACAGTCTTTATAATGTCCGTTTTTAATGAGTTGAACTTGTTCCGGTTTGATAAAACCGCTGTCGGTAAAAACCGGGGCGAGGCCACGGGCATGATGTTCGCGAAGAGAGATGCTGCTGGACAGTTTTTTGGCCGGTGTGTTGGCCGGGCTGGGATCCTGTTCTAACATCTGAATCAACGGTGTGCTTTTAGTGCGATGACTTTTCAAGCCAAAACCACCCCAGGACAACATACCCATAATTTCCTCTACAGCTGAAGGTGCAAGATAGGCGCGATATGAACCGGGGTTTATGGTTTTTGCTGGTTTGGCTAAAACCGCTAACTGACGTTTACAGTTTTTGATTTTAGCTAACAGTTTATCTTGCTGCCAGTCAAAACCGGCGTAGTTACTTTTTACTGCTTTATCTTTTGTCAGGTAACAGCTCCAGTCGAAATTAAAATTCGCACTGCTATGCCAGTTGCGTTGTCCCATTGAATTGGCGAAACCGACATACTGGCTGCCGTTGGCAAAGATACCCACCAGATCTAAATCTCTGCCAGCCTGTAATATCTGTTCTATTGCGGCGTGGCTATTTATCACTTCGGCATCATGATGATATTCGGTGTTGTTGATTTCGGTGGCAAAACTAAGGTAAGGGTCTTCAGGCAAAAACGCCCGTTGTTCACGGAGTTTTTTCAGGGTGCTTGTGAGTTGTTTAATATCCTGTTGCATATCACCGGCAAGTTCGATACAGGCTTCTGCATGGCGTTTGCCTTCGATAAGGTCGAGGTAGAGGCTGCGTTGTGATACGCAGCCGGCCTGCCGAACCTTATTGTTGTTAAGGCGTACGAAGTCAGAATCTTCGCCTTCGAAGTTGAGTAATAATTGTTCGTCACCTGTTAGTTGTTTAAACAGTGTTTCGCTCAGTTCATAAAAATAATTTTGCATTACACCGCACCTCCAAACACATCAACGTCACTGAAGTGACAGGTTGGAGAGGCATGGCCAACATAGATGGCCTGGTTTGGTTCACCCTTGCCGCAGTTGGTGACACCTTGCACCTGAAAGCTATCGGTATTGCCGACTGCAGCTAAATTACGCCAGAAGGTGGCGGATATGCCGCGATAGTTCGGGTTGCGAACCAGGCCTTTCAGTTCGCCGTTTTTTATAACCCGACCCAGTTCGCAGCCAAACTGAAACTTGTTGCGGCTGTCGTCGATAGACCATGAACGATTGGTTTCCATATATACACCGTGTTCGATATTCGCGATCATATCCGCGACAGGGGTCTCGCCGGGTTCAACATTGAGGTTTGCCATGCGATCGATGGGCGGGCGAAACCAGTCTGCCTGACGTGCGTTGGCTACACCCTGCATTTGCGCGCGTGCCTGTGAGCTATTACCGCCGAGTGGCCGTTGTAAGATGCCATTACGGATGATGTGCTCGCGCTGTGCAGCTGTGCCTTCATCATCGTAGGCGTAACTGGCGAGTTGTTCTGTACGATTCGGGTCGAATGTAACATTGAGCAGGTCGGAGCCATAACGGTAACTTCCGAACATGTCCTGGCTGACGAAACTGGTACCGGCGTAGTTTCGCTCATCACCGAGTATACGATCGAGCTCTAACGGGTGGCCGATGCTTTCGTGTATCTGTAAGGTCATCTGGCTGGGTGCTAATACCAGGTCCATCTTGCCATGGGGGCATTCGTCCGCACTTAATAAAGCCACTGCCTGTTCGGCCAGCGTTGTTGCTTCGTGGGGAAAATTAAGCAGCTCTAATTGTTCCAGACCACCCTGACGAGAACTTTGTGATCCACCGCCGGTTCGGGTCTGGGTGATTGAGCCTTTATTGGCAACGGCCTCCAGGCCGGGATGAATATAATGAAAACGTTGTTCTATATGTGCACCGGCACTGCTGGTTAATAAGGTGTCTGTACAACGCCTGCCGAGGTAAGCCTGCCAGTCTACGATGCTGTCATTTATTTTTAACGCTTTGTTGGCATCTTGCAGCAGCGATATTTTTTCATTGAGCGCCAGGTTATCCCAGGATTCTTTCACAGGCGTTTCATAAAACGCTGTATTTTCAGGGCGGGGGTAATCGCTGGCTGTTAACAGGCTTTTGCCGGCGCTCTGTTTTGCCCATTCACTGGCCTGGGCAGCGGCTTTTGTTAAACCGTTAATACTGAGATCACTGGTTGCAGCATAACCGCAGCCATCACCGATAACAAAGGTAAGCAACGCGCCACGCGCCTGCTGGTTATATACTGGTTGCATGATACCCTGTCGTACACTGATCGATTCGTGTTTCTCATCGGTTAATCGTAGGCTCCAGAAATCTACATCGGCTGCAATGCTGTGCACTATGTTCTGGAAGGTCTTTGCTACCTGGTTAAGGTCGTGGTTCATTTAATAGTCTCGTAAATACGTTTAAGCTGTGGTCGACACGGAGGTTGAATATTAACATTCTTAAACATATGGTGGTGATTAATACAGGCTTCTAATAAAATGAATGCATGAATATATCTGATATTAAAAATAATTTACAACAACTGCATGAAATACTGAAGAATCACCAGAGTATTGAAACTGCCTGGCTAGAAGATCTTATCGAGCTTTGTGATGCCGGTGATGAGCTGGCACTTTATAGAGAACTCAATTCTAAACACATGTGGGGCGGGGCGGGTTCTGTTGCTAATGAAGCGCTGGCTGATAACACTGGCAGTGAAGACTGGATCTGGAATGCTGAGATTCAGCAGTTTCGAGAGTTGATGATTGAACTGGGTCAGCACTTAATGCAGCGAGGTAACGCCTATCCAGATATATCTTCCTGGTTACTGGCTTTTAATAACTGGAATCAGTCAGGTCAGTAGGGCGTTTCTACACAAGGTATTAATCGGTCTATTTTTTATGCTTAATCTAAAATTTTTCTCAATTCTTTCATATTCTCCTTACTATGCTCACGGTTAATTTTATTGAGTTTTTCCTGATGCTCTTTTTTAATTTTTCTCTGTTCTTCTTTTTGTCTTTTACTTAATGGCCGATAAGAGTTTGGTGTTACGTTAACGCTTCTATTAACCGCGCCATCTCTGTAGCCGACTTGATGTTGATTACACGTTGCACTAGCTGGGTTACGCTGGCATGGTGATAATGTATTGTCGAGTTTTTCCTGTGTTTCCCTGGCTAACTTAAACCTTTCTCCGCCTGCCTGTATATCACGCTGTCTTCTCCTGGCAGCGTATTTATTGGATAGCTCATTAGACCTTGCAGCATTATCCATTTTTTTCTGAAACATAGCTTGATCGCTGGCCGCTTTATTGCGTTCTCTCTGATCCGCTTTTTTAAACATGTTGGAAACAGCTCTACGTTTGTCAACAGCGCTGGATGCAGGTTTGGTGCTTTTTTTAGTATATTCACCTGCGCCAGAAGAAGGTCTTGATGTGGTTTTTCCGCTATCGTAAATATTGACAGATTGCTTGTTTTTTACAGTCACAGGTCTGTCACCGTAATGTACATTGCCGGCTTCATCAGTCCATTTATAAAACTCCGCATTCGCAGGAAAGTGAGCGACTAATACAGATAAAAAAATAAGCCTAACGATATAGCTTTTAAACATTGGAATTTTTCTCATAAATTAAAGGGGGCGAAGTCAAACTATGCGCTAACACCAACTTCAACTTAGCTGCACTATTAATATAGACAAAACTACCCGGCTTGACTCCGACCCCAAATACTTTGTCTTCTGGTTATTCTTAATTGAAACTAATCAAAAAGGCCATCATGTTTTGCTTCATCTTCGGGTAATATCCGTTCCTGCACCAGTCTCCATTCTGCATCATCTTCTTTCTCTAATAGTATTTCGATGCCTTGCGCATTTATTTTGCCGTCATTTGCTTCTACGGTTTCAAATGTTTTAAACATAATGTGAGTTAGTGTACTTATGAGGGGTTTATAACCTTTGTAACTAATGCTTTTTAATACATTGTCCTGAAACTCGTGTAACGTTTGTGCGGCCCAGTCATCATAACCAATATTCTCATAACCGGGCACACCTCGTAAGGTGACTTTTTTTGATATGAGATTCATATGTGCTGCATGATCTTTATTAGCGGCTGTAGTGATTGCTTTTTCTAACCATTGTTTGGCGATTTCTTCAGACATTGAGCATCCTGTTTTTTGGTGGAGTTATTAATGTATATGTGGGTTCTGGTAACATTTACTGACCATTATAACTAAGACACCCATAATAAGAATTATAACTAAGACACCCATAATAAGAAACTAATAAAAACAAAGACTTAGCTTCTATGTGGATCTTTTGTTAGTATGGGTGTCCTGATAAGCTAAAATGAAAAGAAATTCAAATGAAAGACTATATGCATCTGTTTGTTTTGTTATTGTTTCTACAAGCCTGTAGTGATGATGGAACTACAACTAACATTACGGAATTAGAAGGCTCATGGGGATCTACCTGTTTCTCTGGCGGGGTTAACTCATTTAAAACAGTAATTAACTACCAGAGTAATAAAACCAATGTTCTGGTTAATACCTATTCTGACAATAACTGCTCTATAATAACGGCCTCAATTCCAGCAGAAGAAACACAATTAGTTAATGAATCAACACTTGGTGTTACTTTTGAAATTGGCAACACAGTAACAACCATTAATGGCGCTAGTGCTAAAGAGCTAAACTATTACAATAAAAACAATGAACTGGTGCCTAACATATATAAGTTAGACAATAATGATACAACTTTGTATTTTGGCTTAATTTGCCAGCCAGGCCTTATTAATCCTCAAATGACATGTACAACTGATCGCCCAACAGAGTTAGAATATAACAATTATTTTACGAAAATTAACTAAAACGTAAAAATATTCATTAGAAATTTATAACTCGGATTAAGACGAATTCGTTTTCTGTATTGTTATGATGAAGCTGAGTTTAAGTTGTCGTTTGCGCATAACTTGATTCTGATTCCATGTATTTATAGGTAATAAAATGCTTAAGAGATTTATTGATGGTATCATTTTTGGTGGTGGCTTTGCCATTTCGTTCGTTTTTATCTGGTATCTTGCATCTTTCCTTATCTATCCCATGTTTGCAGAATCTTATTCTGTGCAATACTCAAATGTAGAAACGCCAGGCATTAGTGAAAATAAAAATCTCACAATAGTAAACTCAAATGAGCCAGAAACACCTTTTCATGAGTTAAGCCTGGAGCAAAAGATAAAAACAGCAAGTTTTATTGCTTTAGCAGAATATGAAGAATCGTTAAATGGTGAGCAATTACCGATCATAAAAGAATTTTTAAAAGAAAATTCTAACTCAGAAATTTATTATAAAGTTGGTGACGAATATAAAACATACAGTAACTACTCTCAAACTGGTAATGATACTAATTCTAAATTAATCATATTTTTTGTTGGTTCGCCAGCAACAATGAGATATTCAACAACTTATTCAGGTGATAGAATTCATAGCTTAGGCGGTATACCTGAAAAGTTACTGCGAGATAAGTGTAAAAAAAGCACATAACGGGTGCTTAAGATGGCCAGACTGAATTTAGTTTCTATGGCTTATTTAACTCACACTACCAAAAACTAATATAACATTTAGCCTGTTGGGCTGGCTGTCACTAACCTGGGCGTTGTGCCATCAATAACACAATAGAATTTGGCTCGCTGAGAAACGGAATAACTAATGATTCCAGTCAGCACTGAGCGCTTTCATTTTTAATGAGTATAGACACTCAGCAGGCCTTTAATCAGTATCTTTTTCTGCCGAATCTGACTTCAGTTTTTGATTTTTCAAAGACAAAGGTTCACCTTTGGGCCAGGCACCGAATGGATAGGACTGATAATCACTATTGAAAGTCAGGTACTGAATGATCTGGTAAATATAAGTGGCAATACTTTGCCCCAGCTTTTTCAATCTCGGGTTTGTTTCACCTGTAAACAGTACAAGGAGAAACTGAAACACGACAACAAAGAACATTACAAATTCTGCAACGCTGTAAAATAGCGTAAACATCAGCA
>JAPHRB010000153.1 GCA_026197015.1 Gammaproteobacteria bacterium
GACATTCAACTTGAAAAATCAACTAGTACTTCCGATCAAATTGATTTGTTGATGGAAGAAAACAAAAAATTGAGAAATGATATTTCTCATATTATGGATTTATTACAATCCAATATGAACAACGAATAGAATATTAATTAAAAAATATAACGAAAGTATGAATATAAACGGTTATATGTCTGCATTTCTATCAGATCATGGCTTCACCCCCATAGAGGCTTATCGAATTTTCTCATTTATTGTCGCTAGTGGTGTAACTGCTTGTTATGCAGATAGCAGAGATAAAGAGGCTGATACTTTTTTACCTCTACATTGCGAGGATATTAAGTATACTGGTAAAGCACCACGTAATTTACCAAACCGCTAATTTTAATAAATTTATTATCGGAAAAATAATATTTAATTATAATTTAAAACTTTCGACATTTACATCTCATATCTTGCTTCAAATAATACGGCACGCTCATTAAGTAAATAATCTGGAATAACAACAAGATTATTAGCCAAAGCACTTGGTTCTTTAGCACCTTCGTCAAATAAATTACTTACTGTTACTGCAAACCCCCAATGGCCCATAACATTACTACGACGTAAGGTTAGATTAACAAGCGTATAATCATCTATATCACCCCGTGTATCTGTTGGTTCTCGACTTCGACTACCCACCCAATTGACCTGTGAGCTAACTTGCCAATCCGTCATGAACTTCCACCTGGCATCTATATATAATTGATTTTGAGCTGAAAAGGGTTCCTGTACTCCGGTAAATTTATCTTCTGTAACCTGATAGGCATAATTAAACATCAAATCAAACTTCCTGTTAATCGACCAATCCAGTTCTAATTCGTAGCCTTCCCCATCTAAATTTTTAGCATTTTGAGCTGTTTTTCCAGCAGTATCAGTAACAAATTCAATCATATCCTCTGTTTCAAAAGTATAAATATTAAAATTAGCATTTAGTGCTGATGTAAATTGATAAATAAAAGATAACTCTAATGTATCCATTGTTTCAGGTATAAGATCTGGATTACCAGTTAATACCGGGTTATTTTGTGAAAACTGTTCACTAAATGAAGGCGCTCTAAAAGCACTACCATACAATAACTTGGTAATCATTTTTTGAGTAGTAGTCCAAACCAATGCTAAACGCGGATTTGTTGTACCACCAAAATCAGAATAGTCATCATAACGAACGCCTGCTGTTAATGTCCAATCAGGTGCTAGCTCCCAGATATCCTGAATAGATACATACATAACAGTCCTATCTTTATCAGGAACGTACACAAATTGAGTTCCGGTTACATCAGTCAACGTACCATCTACAACCGAAAATGGAACTGGGTTATCTAATACTCCAGGACCAAAATTTTTAGTTTCACTCGCTTTAAGTTTTTCATTCTTAGCGCCTAAATTTACACGCCAGGTATGATTTTTTGTTCCATCATATATACCAATGAGGTCAATTTGTGGAATAAAACTCTCACCACCAGGATTACCAATCAAGCCCTCTGAAAATGTAACGGGTACGCCTGTGACATCGATATTACCAGTAGTACCTATCAATGAAGTAGTGCCTGGAGGAAGAATATTTAGCTGTGCCTGCAATTCATTATATTGGTAACTAACTTTACCGGTTAAATCCCAGTTTTTTATCAATGATTTATTATTATATTCTGCTGATATTAACCACTGATCAATATCATCATATCCCTCATGATCTATAGCTTGTGCGGCACCAGCACCTAAACCATTATCACGTTGGGACCAACCATCGAGGCCTATTTTCCAATTATCATTATTTAAATGGATGTTATAAGTTAATGCTTCATAACGTCTGTCTAAGTAACTGGGCGATAAAGAAGCGCTTGTTGAAAACGCGTCGTCTAAACCACTTTGTGTGTCACTCGATACAATTCTACTTTCATCTGCATCCTGTTTAGCAAACTCAAAATTTACAGCTAAATCCCAATCATCTGAAACATCACCACCATATTGGGCCCACATATTTTTAGTGCCAAAAGAGCCAACACGAGCACCAAAATGGGCACCGTCCAGATCATTTGCAGATTTTGTGACTATATTTATAACTCCTGCAAATGCATCTGCACCGTATACCGCTGACCCTGGACCGCGCACGACCTCTATACGTGAAATATTTTGCACATTAATGCGCAGATTTTGCAGTAACGATCCGTTAAATATATTTGAAGACATTCGATGCCCATTTAACAAGAATAGAACCTGAGGATTAAGACCAGTATATAAACCCCGAAATGTATAAACTGGATCAAGTCTATCTAATGTTGAAGGCTCAACATGAAGACCAGGTACTCTCTCAAGAACTTCATCTATAGTCATTGCGCCCATTGCTTTTATATCTTCAGCTGTAATTACGCTAGCGGTAGATGGTGCAACAGCAATAGGCTGAGTTACACCTGTTGCTATACTAATCATCTCGTCATCACCATAAAGAAGATATAGATCTTCCTCTTCTGTCGCTTCTTGCGCGTTAGCAGTGTGAATGTATGATAATAAAATGCTTGATATAAAAACATTAAGCAGACAGCGTTTCATTAAATATCTCCAATGACAGCGCATCCATTCTTGTCAGGTGGTTTGCATTTGGCCTCTAATGGGCATTAATAATATAATTTGTATATAACGTAGTTAGTTTATCTGGAAATCAATTTCACAACTTTGCTCTTATCTGTCTCTTTTTTTCTTAGTTCTATATTAGCATCAGATAAATGATCAAGAGACTGTGGTTTAGCAATATGATACCCCTGAGCTTCATCAACTCCTAATTCTTTCAAACGGACTAATATCTCTTCATCTTCTACATATTCTGCAATTGTTTTAAGACCCAAAACGTGGCCAATATCATTTATTGACTTAACCATAGCATTATCAATTGGGTCAGAAATTATATCTTTGACAAAGACACCGTCAATTTTTAAATAATCAATAGGAAAATTCTTTAAATAGGCGAAAGAAGACATACCACTACCAAAATCATCAAGTGCTGATTTACAGCCCAGCTTTCTTAACTGATTAATCAAACCAGTTGCTTTTGAGAGATTTGTAACAGCCGCTGTTTCTGTGATTTCAAAACATATTTTTTCTGAAGGTACTTTTGTCTTATCAAATTGTAACTGTATAAAATCAAATAATTTTTCATCATTTAGTGACATACCTGATAAGTTAATTGCACAACACTTCAAATTTTCAAGTTGTACTGGATTTCGTGCCAACCAGTTAAGTGATGCACGAATTACCCAGCGATCTACTTTATGGATTAGATTATAACGTTCGGCCGCAGGTAAAAAGAAACCCGGAGGCAATATATTGCCTTCTTTATCTAACATACGAATTAAAATTTCATAGTGCTGTGTTGTTTCAGTTAAATCATCCATTGACACTATGGGTTGATAATAGAGCTGAAACAGGTCATTTTCATATGCTTCTGTTATGCTTGATACAACATTCATTTCGCCCTGACGTTGAATTAACTCTTTATCATTTACAAGATAGGTGTGAACACGATTACGTCCTTTTTCTTTAGCCATATAACAGGAAGAATCTGCCTTGCTTAAAATATCCTGATACTCATGATTGGAGTAGTTAATTGGCACTAAACCGATACTGATACCAATGCTGAAAGGATTATCGTTCCATACAAAACGATAATCCTGAACAGCTTCACACATTGATTTTGCAATCTTTTCTGCTTTTTCAAGCGGGCAGTTTTCCAGTAACAGAACAAACTCATCACCGCCTAATCGGGCTAACGTGTCATCTGATTTTCTCACCCTGTTTGCAAGCAATTTTGAAATATTCTGTAGTAACTGATCCCCTGCCATATGGCCACAGGTATCATTTATCACTTTAAACTGATCTAGATCCATATAACATAATGCATGCTCCGTATCTTCATCTACTTCACTCAGGACAGCCGTTAAATATCGTTCGAAATCAGCTCTATTAATTAACCCTGTTAATGAATCATGGGTTGCCTGATAGCTCAATTTTTTGGCCATGTTACGTGTTTCAGTCACATCGTGAAACACCATTACCGTTCCAGTAATATTATTCCTTTTGTCTCGGGTTAGAGCTACTGAGTCTTCGACAAATATCTCATCACCTATTTTAGGTCTAAACATACAATGCTGTTCTGAATTAATAACCTGATGAAATTCCAGGCATTTAAGTATTGGATTATCATCTCTGGTATGATTTTTTTCATCAAACATCTGAAAGATATCATCTAAACTGGTTTCATTAATTTCATTAAGTCTCCAGCCGGTTAAACGTTCAGCTACTGGGTTTAAATAAAGAACCTTACCTTCTATATCTGTTGTAATAACACCATCCGCAATAGAATTTAAAGTTATCAGCGCCCTTTCTTTTTCTTTAAACAGTGCCTCCTTTTTTTCATCTAATACTTCCATCATGTCATTAAATACACTGGCTATGTGTACGATTTCTTCCGGGCCTTCTAGTTTAGCTTTAACCTGTGCATCGCCTTTTTTAGCTTGTTGCATAGTTTGAGATAAATTATTTAATGGCCTGGTTACATGTTTAAGTACATAACTAAGCAGAAACAATATAATGGCAGTTATGATTAGTGCTATACCTATATTCGTAATAAATATAGTTTTCTGTATTTTATTTAATGCTATTTTATCAACAACTACATAAACTGAACCTATAAATTCTTTCGTGCTGGAATCGTCAATATAAAGTGGACTATCATCATTTACCGGGCTATATACGGGTGCTGAAAAATGCCAAACCAGAGGTGATTCACTTAAAACTAGAGGTTTTTCATTCTTATATTCTGTTGGTAAAACCGCATAGGGCTCATTCTTAATATCACCTTTCGCTATGAGCGGCTTAAAATCACTATCCAGTACCTGTACAAAACTGACACTCGGAAAAAGCAGCGCAGAGGAAACGGCTTCTTCTGCATTTTCCGAACTGCCATACAATAATGCCAACATACTTTGCGACGCAAGATTAGCGGTTACCTGAAAGCCTTCATTAATAATTTGCTCTCGCATCTGATTACTGGCGAACCAGGATGACGCAACTGCTGAAATCAATGCGAGCCCAAGCACACTTAATGTAAAAACAGAAAATAACTGTTGTCTCAAGCTATATTGTGATGAAAATATTTCTTTAATTAAACTCACACTAAATACCCATTATCTCGCTGGAAATACAATATCAAACTTACGCTGCTCGCTTTTAGAAAAGTTCAAACCAAGATGCGAGGCTGTACGAATGTTTACTGCTAACTTAAGATCAGATGTTGGTAATAATTCATATTTACCTTTGGCATTCATTTGCTCAACTGCGATACTTGCAAGCTTTCTACCTACAAGTTTATGATCTGGAAATAATGCAAATAAAGTACCCTTTTTTGCATGTAATGGATTATTTGAAAATACAACAATATTTTTATCCCATGCGATTTTTAATATCTTGGGAAGAATGGCTTTATCAGGTACAACCCGGTCTAGTGGAATCCAGATTGCATCTTTTTTGCTTTTAACTTTATTTAATATTTCAGTATACTTGTGTATACCCTGTTTTAGATTTTCAACCTTGTAAGATAACAGTTCTATTTTATGTTTTGAAGCTGCTGACTCAGCAATTTTCACTAACCAGCCAGTATTTTTCTCACTATAAACAACATGAACGCGTTTAACTTCAGGTGCTAAATTACTCAAATGCTCTATAAACAGCTCAGGGTTACCATCCATACTGATACCGCCATGACCATTTGGTGCTGCGACAATGGCACCAATAGTTAAAGGTAAATTGTTATTAAGCTGTTTGGCGATCTTATAACTTCGCTGACCCAGTGCAATAATTGTCTGGCAATGACTACTATTTAACCAGTTATTAACATCGGTGATCTGTGTTTTTTTAGATATTCGATGGCTGGTTACATTAATATTATCAAACTGTTTAACACCTTCCAGTATGTTTTTAAATACCTTTGAGTATCCACCACTCGCTTCTGGATATAAAACGGCAAGTTCTACTGTTTCTGCACATGCATACTGAATGCTAACAATACTGAATATTATTAGAATTAAGCTATATATTTTTAAAATGGTTCGTTTAGGGCCATTTAATATATTCACTACTCACCCTGTAGGTATAAATTGACCTATGCCTCGTTTAATTAAATTAAATACAGCCCTTACCAGCGGCTATTATATGTATTATGACAAGCTGATACCGAAGTATAGATCTAAATAGACCACACTACCCCTGATAACATCCAGGAAATATTCATGTTTAGACTATCTCAAAACTAAAATATAATGATTATAGTGATCAAATAGTCAGCTAATCACTCATTAATGTCTATTTTTATAAGACCAAACAGTTATCACAAACTTCAACAACTTAAATCACTCATGTATTAAGCTATATAACACCCATACATTAGAATTTTATTATATTATATATTTATCACATTATTAAATACTATTCTCTTAACACTACATGGCGTTATAAATAATCAACATATCGGGGAAAACCAATGAACAAAATAACAATTGCGGGTATATCGGCCGAAATCTTTTTTTCTGTAGCAACTACGCAACTACAAATCGCTAGTCATAACATTATTCTGCTTCAGAGCTTTAAATATACGAAATAGAATCAAAAATTAAATACCAGAAGAAATACTTCACGGCTTAATATTCTTCAGTATTTAACTTATACAGCTTACTCACCTTCATTTCTATCCTTAGATATTTGCTTAATTTCGTGATCTATAATATTTTTAAATGCCTCAAGTTTATTAACAACCTGCAGCTTATCTGCTCGGCTTAAGGCTTTATAACCACGACCATAAGGCCAGCCATAACCCCATCTAAATGATGAATTTAAGACAGGCGAACCACCTACTTTAACACCTGCTAACATTAATTTTGCAATATGCGGCGCACCCACATTTTTAACACATAACTCAAGATCATAGTCTGCTGTGTTTTTCTGCTTTTCTGTGCCACCCTTCCAGTACGCCAGATCATGTAAAAAACAGCAATTATTCCACAAAGACTGCTGCCTAAATGTACCATCAGGAAAGGCGCTACAACCATCAGATGTAAAAGGTTTAATCTCTGATGCTAGAGTAGTAGTTGAGATCAAAAACAGGAGTATAAATCGCCAGTACATATTTTCTCAATGTTTATTCATCAATTTTAGAATAATATGAAGTTATATAAAGTCGAGCTCTAATGACTAGTACCCGAAGATCTGTTAATTTTATTATATACGTTGTATTTACCTGATGGTTTTTTCATTGGCAAACGTTTAATTTCTTTAAAACTTTTAGCATCATAAACAATCACTTCTCCATCCATATCCCAAATACTCAATAAAGCATGTTTCCCCTGTTTATCAAATTCAACATGAGCTGCAGTTTTACCTTTTACAGGCCTCAGGGTTTTAACAATTTCTAAAGTAGATTTATCTATTATATGAACTGCATCTTTATTTGGACCAAAAAACACGTCTACCCAGGCATAAGCAGAATTCTCATGGCTACGCATAAAGAAACCTGGGCCCAGAGTTTTAATCCGTTTAATCGTTTTCCAGCTTTGCATATCAATAATAGTCACCACACCTTCTTTAAGATTTGGCGTTGCGAGAACGGTATTACCTTTATACAACCAGGTAATACCAGAACTCATATGTGGCATACCTTTTAAATCGAGTGTTTTAATGGTACGGCCTAAATCAAGATCAAGCACTTTTGCCTGTTTATCCCGGGACGAGCCAATAATTAATTCATATGACTGATTAAAAAAGAAGTCATCTAAATAATCTTCAGTTTTAATTTTTCGTATGGGAAACTTATCTCTTGATCTGGATAAACCTGCATTCTCACCTGAGTCTTCTCGATAATCATGCATCCATTTACCAAAACCCATAGGCGGTTCATCTTCATATGAAATTTCCCATACTTCTTTGATGTCTTTTAAAGCCGCTATAAATGTTTTCCTCGGTGCTGCATCATATACAGCACTCACCCTTGAACTATCACCCGCTTCATTGCGCACAGCAATGACTTTTACTGGTGATAAATCATCAGCAGATAATATAACTAATGTATGGGGTAAATAGTTTCCGGCAATAACATGTTTACCATCACTTGAAACCGCTACATTACGCATATTTATACCAGCCCTTACTTCCGCAACCACAGTCAGGTTATATAAATCATATTTTGTTACCCAGCCATCACGTGAACCAAAATAGACATACCTTCCATCCGGAGAATATTTAGGGCCTCCATGTAATGCAAAACGTGATGCAAAACGATGTATAGGATTAAATGTATCCCCATCTAACACCGTTACATGATGGTCTCCTAATTCAACCACCAGAAATATATTCATTGGATCAGCATCCCATACGGGTTTTGCTGGTAGTTTTTTGACTTCCGGATAAACAATCTGACTGCTTAATATGTCATCCATATTCCACTTTGGCATCTCTAGCAAAGGGGTATAGATATAATCAACCAGCGACATAATTTCGCCTGTATCGAGTTTATCTTTGAACGAAGGCATTTGTGTGGCAGCTCTGCCTTCTGTAATAACTTTATGTGCCGCTTTCTGCTTTAGGCGTTTTAAATTTTCTGGTAATAACGCAGGCCCCATAAGACCTAATCTGTTTTCACCATGACAACTTGCACAGTGAGTTTTGAAATTTTCTTTTGTTTTTTGTACATGTTCAGGAAGTGAACCTGCCTGAACTATATTTATTGAAAAGCATATAAGTATTATGACTGCTAGTTTATTCATAGAGATAGTTTTTTGTTTACCAGGTTGCATATTAACTTAGTCATACCTGCGATGACAGGTATGCTGTGTCTTTTGATATTAAACTCACTAGATTCCAGCTAAAGGCTTGCTGGAGTAACACGCTACTTTGTCATCTAGTTATTATGACGTTGCTTATTTACGAATACGGCTTACTATACCCGACTAATCTGAATATTTTTCAAACGTCCATCATAAGGTCTATTTTCAACTCGTCTATCTGATGTTACTACACCAATTTCCTCATCTGTTAAATAACAGGCTGGATCTTCTTCCCAGGGATCTCCAGTTAATTGATAAGCCCTAACCCGCGTATTACCACCACAGATGGCTTTATGTTTACAGGCGGCGCAACGGCCTTTTAAAGGTCTCTGTGCCTGTTTAAAACCCGCCATTAATGGATCAGATGTATCTTGCCAGATTTCTGAGAAAGCTCGCTCTTTTACATTACCTAAATTATAGTCCCACCAGAATGTATCCGGATGCACATTACCCAGATTATCTATGTTTGAAATATTCACACCCGATGAATTGCCCCCCCAGTTCTCTAAACGGGTTCTTAATTCATCTTCTTTTTGCTGATATATTTCAGGTATATTTTTTTTCGCCCATTGCATTAAAAAAACACCATCAGCATCATTATTACCTGTTACAAATTCTCGTTCCTTACCTCTTTGAATATTGTCCCAACAGGTATCAAACAATAAATCCATAGCAGTGCGTGTAATTTTATGAAAAACATCATCTTTGCGATTTTTGTTACCACGTCCTGCATAGTTCAAATGAGAAAGATAGAATTTATCTATATCCCGCTCTTCCATCAAATTCAAAATATCCGGCAATTCAGCCACTGTATCCTGAGTTAAGGTAAATCGCATGCCCACTTTTATGCCATTATCCTTGCACAAATCTATACCATGCATAGACTCTTTAAACGCACCCTGACGCTGTCTGAACAGATCATGGGTTTTTTCCATTCCATCAATACTAATTCCAACATAGTCATAACCTACATCCGCAATCTGTTTGATATTATCTTCTGTAATCAAAGTACCGTTAGTTGATAAACCCACGTAAAAGCCCATTTCTTTAGCA
>JAPHRB010000062.1 GCA_026197015.1 Gammaproteobacteria bacterium
CTTTTTTCTTAGCCGCTTCTTTTATGGCTAGCTGTTTTTTTTCTGCTTCCTTCCTGGCAGCGGCTTCTTTTTCCTTCAATAAGCGTTTTTCTTCAGCGACTTTATCTGCTTTTATAGACTTCGGGTTAGTCACATCTTTTTTCTGAAGTTTCTCGTTTTCAAGTTGTTTAATATCTTGCTTAGAATTAACATTTTCCTGTGTCTGTTCTGGCAAATCTGCAGATGACGATGGCAATGATCCCAGATAGTATCCAGATATAAAAGCAGCAAGTAAGGCCCCCACCAGTAACATTACACTGTTTTTTATTTGATCTTCATTGATTACAAATGCTTTCATTTTTATTTCTTCTCTTCAGCTGTTAATACTTCTGAATCTTTAAAATATATCCAGAAGTTGACTATTTCCTGCATTCCATTGAAGTCAGGTATTTTTGTAATTGTTTAAATAAAGATAAATTCACTGCAGCCATAACCGACCTGGGAGCTAATGTCTTTTCAAACACCTTATCGCCACCAAATGTTTTAGCAAAACCACCTGCTTCAGCTAAAATTAACTGTCCAGCCACATAATCCCAAAGTTTTTGCCCGCCATGTACATTAATCTGGCAACGCCCCAGCGCCAACCAGCACCAGTCTAGCGCACCAGAGCCAAAATTGCGCTGTGATGCATAAGGATGTTCACGAGAAAGGCAAACTCGCATTTCAGGTGTAAGGCGTTTAAAATCTATTTGAGCTGTACATTGATGTAAAAGCTCTCTTTCTGTATGACTCTTTATTAACTGATTATTCAACCAGGCGCCCTGACCTTTAATTGCGCTAAACGTTTCATCTCTATTCGGGTCATAAATCAAACCCAGTACGACTTCAGAGTCTATTATTAACGCAATAGAAACAGAAAAAACGGGAATTCCGCTGGCAAAATTACTAGTGCCATCTAATGGGTCCAATATCCATATACCAGTAGCACCACCATCTAATTTCGACTGCTGCTCTGCTTCATCCATTTCCTCGCCTAATACAACGTATTCAGGCCAGAACTTCTGCAGACTGATAATCATCGCTTTTTGCATTTCAGAGTCAGCCTCTGTCACCAGGCTGCCATCTTGCTTTAAACTATACGCAACCTGCGTATAACGAGACATAATTTGCTCAGCGGCATGCAATTTAATTATTTCTTCTAATTTTTTTAAAATATGATTCATGAATAATTAATTAGTTTTAGTAAACAGGGCAATAGACTCAACATGAGCGGTATGAGGAAACATATCCATTACCCCCGCATCTTCTAACGTATAACCATATTCATGTACTAACACATGAGCGTCACGAGCCAGTGTTGCCGGATTACATGAAACATAAACAATACGTTTTGCATTTAACTTACCAATATGCTTGAGCATTTCCATGGCACCTGATCTGGGTGGATCGAGCAATATCTTATCGTAAGTCTGATTAACACCAACCTTACATAACCAGACCTCATTAGATATATCATGAGATAAATCCGCAGCAAAAAAATCACAGTTTTGAATATTATTTAGCTGCGCATTTTCACGGGCTTTGATAACCATGCCTTCAGCCCCTTCCACTCCCACAACCTCTGCACACTGTTTCGCCATAGCTAGAGTAAAGTTACCCAGACCACAAAACAAGTCTAATACCCTGTCTTGTGGATCCAGTTCTAACATTTGCAGTGCTTTACTCACCATTGACTGGTTTATTTCACTATTTACCTGTGTGAAATCATTGACCTGAAATTCAATAGTGACCTGTTGTTCCTGTAATGTATAACTTAACGCAGGCGGGTTCTCTGGCCATAAAGCAGTGATTGTGTGCGGCCCACCAGATTGCAGCATAATTTGTAAATTATTTTTTTGAGCAAATTCTATTAATGCCGTTTTATCGCTTTCACACAATTCTTCAAGGTGACGAAAAACCAGAGCGGTTTTTGTATCATCTATCGCCACTTCTATCTGAGGAATACTTTGCCTCGCCTTCATTGTTACTAATAAACTGGATAAATCAGTAATACGCAAACCCACTGATTCGTGTAATACGGGGCAATTTAGTATATCCGCTAAAAAGGAATTGCCTTTTTCACGGAAACCAACCAGCACTTTGTCTTTTTTATGAACATATTTCACACCTAATCGGGCTTTTTGTCGATAGTGCTTAACCGGCCCCCTTAAGGGCGGCAAAATATTTTTTGGCTGCACCTGCCCCAGATGCTGAAACTGTAACATCAGAGCATCCTGTTTACTGATAATTTGTGCTTCATGATTTTGGTGCTGCATACTGCAGCCACCGCACACGGTAAAGTGCTCACAAATAGGTGTTACTCTATCTGCGGAGGCTTTTATAATATTGACAGCACGACCTTCATCAAACTTTTTGCTCATCCGGCTGTATTTAAACTCAACTACTTCACCCGCAAGAGCAAAATCAATAAACACAACCTTACCTTCTATATGAGTCACTCCCCTGCCTTCTGGGCTAAGTGACTCTATTTTGGCTTCAACAAGCTCTTCTGGCAGACGTTTTCTACGAACTCTTCTTTTAGACATATAGATAATTCTTTCTGTAATTTCAGGTTCCGGTTAATTCAAGCAATAAACACAACCAAACTCTTCTTTATAACCGGCAACCAACAACTGGATTTGATGATTAAACCGGGAAAACCCCGGTTGATAGATAACGGTCTCCACGGTCACAGATAATAGATACGATGACTGCATTTTCGACCTGCTCACAAAGTTTTAAGGCTGCTGCAACGGCTCCACCAGATGAGACACCACAAAAAATACCTTCTTCGGCTGCCAGACGCCGTGTTGTTTCCTCTGCCAGTTGCTGATTTATATCAATGGTTAAGTCCACACGCTTCTCATCAAAAATACCCGGTAAATATTCTTTAGGCCATCGACGAATACCGGGTATTCTGGAACCTTCTTCCGGCTGTACTCCGACTATTTGAATTTTGGCATTTTGCTCTTTAAGGTAACGCGAAGTTCCCATTATGGTACCCGTGGTGCCCATTGCGCTCACAAAATGGGTTATCTTACCCTTTGTATCACGCCAGATTTCAGGACCTGTGCCTTCATAATGGGCCACGGGGTTGTCCTGATTATTGAACTGATCAAGCACTATTCCCTTACCATCAGCTTGCATTTGCAAAGCTAAATCACGGGCGCCTTCCATGCTCTGCTCCTGTGTAACACTGATTAATTCAGCACCATAAGCCTTCATACTGGCTCTGCGCTCTTCACTCATATTGTCAGGCATAATCAATACCATCTTATAACCTTTAATGGCCGCCGCCATAGCCAGCGCAATCCCCGTATTACCACTTGTGGCTTCAATTAAAGTGTCACCAGGTTTAATGTCTCCTCGCTCTTCAGCTAACTTAATCATGCTCATAGCCGGACGATCTTTCACCGATCCCGCTGGATTATTGCCTTCCAGTTTAACCAGTATAATATTATTGTTCGGCACCATCCGTTGCAGGCGCACCAATGGTGTATTGCCGACAAAGTATTCTAAGGTTGGAAATTCTTCAGAATGCATAAATTTAGTCACTTTCAAAATTAGTTTTTACAATAAAAGCTGCTAGAATCAACTTTAATCATAAATCGTCAGGAAATTCAGAACATTATCACATATTTAGGAGCCTCCTAAAATTAAATCAGTGAGTCGTTGCGATACTAAATGAATTTAAATATACCTTTTCTTTGCTTGTTACTAATACCCATAAGCCTGCTTGCAGAAAACACAAACAATACACTGTCCATGCTTGGCACCGAGGACATGTACCTTGATGATATGCCGGTTATTATCTCGGCTACGCGACTTTCTCAACCATTAAACGAATCTCCCGTCTCAACCACTGTCATAGATAGACAGATGATTGATGCTTCAGGTGCGCAGAGCATTCCTGACATACTGCGCCTGGTACCCGGTTTTACTGTAGGTTATTTAAATGGAAATAGACCGGTTGCGACCTATCACGGGCATAGTGACAGGCAGTCTAGCCGCATACAGCTGGTTATAGATGGTCGCTCTGTTTATTTGCCAACATTAGCCGGGGTCTCCTGGTCAGACTTGATAGTGAGCATAGATGATATTCAACGCATTGAGGTGATTCGTGGGCCGAATGCATCAACCTACGGCAATAATGCGTTTTTAGCTGTTGTCAGCATTACCACTAAACACGCCTCTGAAGAACAGGGGCAGTACATTAAAAGCACGGTAGGCGCGCATGATACGGCGGATGTTTTTTACCGTTTTGGTGGCCAGTCAGAAGACCTGGACTACCGGGTTTCTGTTGGTACTAAAAATAATTCAGGTACTGACCTTCTAAATGACTTTACAGAAACCGACTATCTGAGTTACCGGCTCGATTACCAGATAAATCTATCAACTCAACTTTATTATTCAGGTGGCGCTCAAGATAGCACCTACGGTGATGTACTCGAATTTGTAGCCGACATAGATAATGATTTTGATGTCACAACCGCTTTTCAACATATTAGACTTGAACACAATTTTGAAAATGAAACGAGTTTATCTGTACAGTACTATTACAATAAAACCAATAGTTTTGAATCATCACTATTAGGGACATTTGATGGATCTGCACTAGGTTTAGATTCTTTTGATGTTTATGATACCTTTGACCTGACGTCTGAACGCCATGATCTGGAAGCGGCCTATTACTACCAGCCCCTTGAATCACTTCGATTAGTATCGGGCACCAGCGTCAGACTCGACAAAGTTGGCGCCAATAACGTTTTCGATAAAGATGCAGATAATAGCCTTTTACTCTATAGAGTTTTCACCCATGGTGAATTCAGCTTTACGGATGACTGGTTATTAAATGCCGGCCTGATGATTGAGAATAATGATATTTCGGGCACCGATATCGCGCCCAGGCTCGCCTTGATTCACCACCTTACAGACAATCATACTTTCAGACTGGGCGTGTCACAGGCGACGCGAACACCCACCATATTTGATGAATCAGCTTACGTCGCTTTTGAGCAGGTATTAACAAGAAATGACGGTCAACCACTTGCCGCGAATGATCCCATTATAGGTATACTTGGTAGTGACCAGCTTATTGATGTAGAGATATTCTCTCCGGGAAATGTAGACTCGGAAGAAATCACCAGTTTCGAATTTGGCTGGATGATGAACTTTCTTAACAATGAACTGGTTATAGATTTCAAGTTTTTTAAAGATGAGGTAAATTCACTCATAACTGAAATCGACCAGTTAGAAAACATTCCCGGTGAGAATATAGCTAACCTGAACCCGGATAGTGCAGGAGCTTCATATTTTGGTAACGCGGCAAAAACAGATACTCAGGGGTTTGAAGCCTATAGTGATTATCAGATATCCCCTGATTTACGTTTATATGTTTATTATGCTTATGTCGAGATTACAGCTGAAGTAACCAACACCAACATCCTGGCAAGTGACCAGTCACGCATAGTTGGCCGTCTTGAAGAATCCACGCCCCGACAAAGCTTTGGGGCCATGATAATGAAACAGTGGCCAAACAAGCTGAACACCAGCCTTTCTATTTATCATGTGCAAGATATGGACTGGTTAGACCGGACCAGTTCTCGAGGTCTTACCGCTAATGATTTCAGAGACCGTTCTGCAGAAAATTACACCAAAATCGATTTAGTCATACGCAAATCTCATAAAACAGCCGATGGCCGCATCGACTTTTCTTTGATTGTTCAAAATCTTGGCGGCACACATTTTGACTATACGCAGACCAGTTTTAACGATCCTGCTCGACAGGACGTTCTTATTCCGGGCAGTGAGCAGGATCGAAGAGGATATTTTGAGCTTGCCTTTAAGTTCAATTAAGTTGAATAATTAACCTACTTTAAGTGGAGGAAGCTACTCTCCTGATCTATTACAGATGACAGGAAGAAGGTATTACACGGAATGATTCAGGCAATATTACTAAATTGTAAAAAGCAGAGTAAAAGAGAAAATGGTTCAGTGCCATTAAACTTCTTTGTGCCTGCTCTTAAGTTATTAGTAATTGGATTTCTTTTATTATCCGTATTTCGTGTGCATGCAAGTTCAGCAGATAATAATGTACTCATTGTGTATCAAAAATCACAGGGGTTTAGCCAGCAACTCATAGAACAACTACAGGTAAGCCTGCCTAAGAAAGGTTACCTGGTTAGCAGGATGTTACTTGAGCCACAACAATTAGACTTACTAACCATAAACAAACAGTCTCTACTAATTGCCATAGGAAGCCAGGCAACTAAAACTCTATTAGAAGCGGATACAGATACCCCCATATTAAGCGCATTAATACCCAGACATATTTCAAACTCATTAAATGTTAAATACCCAAACAGAAAAAACTGGAGCCGGCTGCTTATCGATCAGCCTTTAGATCGACAGTTTCACTTAATCACCTCACTTTTAGGTGCAAATAAAACAACAGGCGTTTTACTTGGGCAATACACCAGAGATTTAGCTAAACCATTACAGGATATTGCAGTTAAAACCTCACACAAGATAAATATTGAAGAGATAGAGAATTCAGACGAGCTAACCTCTTCACTAAAATCATTGAGTAATAAATCCAGTGTATTACTGACCCTGCCCGACCCGGTGATATACAACAAAAGCTCTATACGTGGAATATTATTATTAGCCTATCGTAACAAACTCCCCATTATAGGTTTTTCACAAGCCTATGTTCGAGCAGGTGCCATCGCAGCTATCTATTCAAAACCTGAACAGATAAGTGAGCAAATAAATAATATTTCAACAAGTTTCTTTATCAATAAAACTTTTGAAAAAAAAGAGCATTACCCTCATAGTTTCTCTGTTGCATTGAACAAGAACATTGCAAGATCATTAGGCATTAAACTTCCCACAGAAAAAGCCATTATCCAACAAATAAAAAAGGCTGAGATGCAACAATGAGAAACTGGGGAATTAATAAACGAGTTATGTTTCTGGCATTATTGCCAACCTTACTAATCGCTTTAACACTTGCAACCTACTTCAGCTTCAACCGCTATACATATATTGAAGATGCCCTGCATATCAAAGGGCAACTTATTGCTGACAACCTGTCCCCAGCTACTGAGTATGGTGTATTTGCAGGAAACCTTGAAATACTAGAAAACCTGATTAGCAACACATTAAAGGAAAGTGATATAACCAATATCACCATTAGTAATAAATACAATGAAGTTCTAATCAGCCGCACACGAAAGATAAGCCCTCCTAAGACGGTTCTACCCATATTCATAAATCCAGAAGAATTTACATATACTGCAAAAATTACGGGAAGCGATTTAAATGTTTCAGACTATGACGAACTTTTTGTAGACAATACGACAACGTCAGTTCCATCAAGCACATTAGGTTATGTTCATGTCACATTAAATAACCAGTCGACGCAAATCCAGCAGATAGATAGTTTAATTAAGGGTTTTTTAATTACATTTTTTGGATTATTAATAACGGTATTTCTAGCTATCAGCATTAGTAGAAGCGTAGTTAAACCAATCCAACGGCTAACCGATGCGGTTAAAAGAATTGCTCAGGGTGAGTTAAATACACGCATAAAAATAGACAGTGGTGGAGAAATCGGCTCGCTTGAAGAAGGTGTAAATAAAATGGCAAGCGAAATGCAGTTAATTCGTGCTGAGTTATTAAACCAGGTAAACAACACAACAGCAGATTTAAAGAAAACCCTGGAAGAACTTGAAATCCAGAACATTGAAATTGACCTGGCAAGAAACCAGGCGCTCTCCGCAAGCAAGATAAAATCTGAATTTCTAGCCAATATGAGTCATGAAATTCGCACCCCTATGAATGGTGTCATTGGTTTCACAGAACTACTGGGAAAAACAAAATTAACAGATGAACAAGATGATTTTGTAAATACAATACGCAGCTCGGCAAGTAGTCTACTAACCATAATAAATGACATTCTAGACTTCTCAAAAATAGAGTCTGGAAAACTTAATATTGAAAACATTAATTTCAATCTAGATGATGTAATGGATGAAATCATTAGCATGTTTGCACCTATGGCTTACCAGAAAGACATAGAACTAATTTATCATCCTTCGTCAAAGCTACCAGAAAACATTTCAGGAGACCCTTCACGCATTCGTCAGATTTTAATAAATTTAATTAGCAATGCAGTAAAATTCACACAAACTGGACATGTTATTATTCGTGTCATTGTAGAAACTCTTCCAAATAAAGAAAAAATCATTCGGTTTACTGTAACCGATACTGGCATGGGCATGGACGAGTTAAGTAAACAACGGTTATTCACTGCGTTTACTCAGGCAGATACCTCGATCAGCCGCAACTTTGGCGGCACTGGTCTTGGATTAGTGATCTCTCGAAAGCTCGCCGAATTAATGAACGGTGAAATTGGTTTTGAGAGCAATTTACACAAAGGCTCCAGCTTCTGGTTCACGGTCCCATTATCATCAAATCAAGTATCACCAAGTCAAGTGGTGAACAGCACTGAATATAAAGTTATACTCTTTGAATCAATTGATCAGCATAAAATTTCAAGCCGTGCTTTATTAAATAGCGTCGGTTTAGAAACCATAGAAACGAGCCGCATTGAGAAGATCCCTGAGATACTTACAACTGATACAGATAATAAAATTGTAGGCATTGTAGCAGGCATAAATAGAGGCAACCTGAATAATACTGCACTACTAAGCAGCCTGGCTAAAACACTTTTAAAAACAGAGCTTCCATTTATCACATTCGCCAGTATATTCGACATTAATGATGCTCAGACTTTAACTCGTCTGGGATTCAAAAAAATAATTTACCGCTGTTCCAGAACCAGTTTAATTAAAAATCTGATTCAATCCACATTCAGTGCAAACAAGAAAGAAATGAATATGACAATAGCCAGAGCTACTGAACCTGTTAACAAGCCTCAGCTATCTCATATTAAAGTCCTTTTAGTTGATGACAATAAAATAAATCTTAAATTAGCTAAAACACTATTAGAAATACAGGGTATTAAGGTAGTTACTGCTGAAGATGGAGAAGAAGCCGTTGAATGCGCTAGCCGCGAATATTTCCATTTAATATTTATGGACTTACATATGCCAAAACTGAATGGTTTTTCAGCTGCAAAAGAAATACGCAAAACTGATAATCCCTGCAAACAAACAACTATCGTTGCCTTAACTGCTAATGCAATGCCCGAAGAGCAATTACAGGTTTTTGATTCAGGTATGAATGATATTTTACTCAAACCAATTACAGAACAACAATTACTCGATGTATTCACTCGCTGGATAGACACAGAGAACATTATTACAAATGATAAAAATGATGAGGGAACACCAATGAATGAAATATTTAATGCTAAATTGGGTGTAGATTTAGCTGGCGGTAATGAACAATTGGCAAATGAACTACTCCCAATGTTAATCAGTGAGCTTCCTGCTCACAGAGAAAACTTATTGAAAGCTAAAAAAGAAAACATTACTGAAGACTTAAAGAAACATATTCATAAACTACACGGTGGTACAAAATATTGCGGTGTTCCAGATTTATTAGCGTCTTCTGCTAATTTTGAGCATATTATTGACCTTAAAGAATACGATAAAATCGATACTGGACTGGAAAGAGTCATTAATTCGATTGATAATTTGCTTGAATTTTACAAGGATAATTTTCAGCAACCTTAGGTTTAGTTTGGGACCTATTAACAATAGGTCCTCTCCTGAGAATTCATTTACATTCTTGCTTCCAACATTAGTCTTTTCATAGCACTAACGGCTGGTTGCATGCCACAGAAAAGAGCTTCTGCAATGATCGCATGTCCAATATTTAATTCCTTAATATGAGGTATTGCCGCAATTGCTTTAACATTATGGTAGTGCAGACCGTGCCCTGCATTTACCTGCAGGCCTAAATCATGTGCAACATTAACTGCTTCGGCAATTTTTTTAAGGTGCTGCAGCTCTTCATTTTTATTTTCAGCATCCGCAAAATGACCGGTATGAATTTCAATTACAGGTGCACCACAGCGTTTAGCTGCCTCAATTTGACTTTGTTCAGCATCTATAAATAAAGATACCCGCACATTAGATTCAGCTAATTGCTGGCATGCCTCTTTAATTCGAGTTTCCTGATTAGCCACATCTAGCCCACCTTCAGTCGTTAGCTCCTTCCTGCTCTCTGGTACCAGACAACAGTCTCTGGGCTGTACTTTGCTTGCGAAAGAGAGCATCTCATCAGTAACAGCCATTTCAAGATTCATGTGAGTTAACATCATATCTTTAAGCATCAAAACATCACTTTCCTGTATATGCCGGCGATCTTCGCGTAAA
>JAPHRB010000152.1 GCA_026197015.1 Gammaproteobacteria bacterium
CGGCGTTCTTTTGGTTACTTTTCTTACGCTGTTGTAAGAAAAGTAACTCGCCAGCGCGGCGACACCACAGAATTAAATTCCCATAAAGAAAAGAGCTTGCGAAAACTCAAACAGCTGAAAATAACTATGTATGGAGTAAATAGAAAAAGCTACCCCTTCAAAAGAGTACCAACCCCTTCATCCGTCAACAACTCCAGCAACACCGCATGTTTAACTCGCCCATCAATAATATGTGACGTCTTAACACCCGACTTAACCGCATCCAGAGCACAATTTACCTTAGGTAACATACCGCCATGAATTGTTCCATCAGCAATATAATCATCAACTTCTTTCGCACTTAAGCCAGTAAGCAGATTTTCCTGTTTATCTAAAATACCAACCGTGTTAGTTAGTAATATTAACTTTTCAGCACCTAAAACGGTGGCAAGTTTGCCTGCAACAATATCAGCGTTTATATTGTATGATTCACCATTTTCACCAACACCAATTGGCGCAATAACTGGAATAAAATTATCATTATCAAGCATGGAAACAACGGATGGATCTATCGTTTGCACTTCACCAACATGACCAAGATCAATTAGTTCTGGTGCGTCAGTTTCATTGGATGTCATTTCCATCTTGGTTGCGCGAATCAAACTGCCATCTTTACCGGTAAGGCCTACAGCACGTCCGCCTTGCTGGTTAATCATAGTCACAATGCTTTTATTAACCAGACCACCTAAAACCATTTCAACTATATCCATCGTTTCGGTATCAGTTACTCGCATGCCCTGAATGAATTTTGATTCTTTGCCAACACGTTCAAGCAGGCTGGCAATTTGTGGGCCACCGCCGTGTACAACAACCGGATTGACGCCAACCTGTTTTAATAAAACGATATCCCTTGCAAAACCGATCTTAAGGTTCTCATCTGTCATGGCGTTTCCGCCATACTTTATGACGATGGTTTTACCATTTAATTTTTGAATGTAAGGCAATGCCTCGGAAAGAACTTTAACTACAGAACTGGCTTTTGTGTTATCCATGATATTTACTTATAACGGGTTGTTAAGTTGCCCAACGGTAAAATAATTTATAGAGACTATAGAATTAATTTTACTGTCGGAGTATTTAAAAATTTAAATTGATAGAGCTGTCAGTGGCTAATATTTGTTTACGGAAATTTTCCTGAACCTCTAACAGCGAATTCTCATCTTCAGCTTCAAAACGTAATACTAAACAGGGTGTTGTGTTAGAGGGGCGAATTAAGCCCCAACCTTTGCTCCATGTTACACGCATACCATCAATCGTAGATATATCGGCGTTATCAAACCTGGCAGTATTTTTAAACTTTTCCATGAAAATGTGGTGTTCACCTTCATTAAAATTAATTTGAATTTCAGGCGTATTATAGCTATCAGGTAAGGCATTAAATATTTCTGACGATGAGCCTTTTTTATTGCTTAAAATTTCAAGCATACGTGCGGCGCTATATAAACCATCGTCGAAACCGTACCAGCGTTCTTTAAAGAATATATGCCCCGACATTTCGCCAGCAAGAGCGGCTCCGCTCTCTTTCATTTTGGCTTTAATTAAAGAGTGGCCAGTTTTCCACATTAATTCCTTACCGCCCATTTTGGTAATTTCTTTGCCCAGGTTATAGCTGGATTTAATATCATAAATAATTAATGCGCCGGGAACACGAGATAAAACATCTTCGGAGTATAAAATCATCTGGCGATCAGGCCAGATTACATTTTGTTTGTCATCAATAACGCCGACTCGATCGCCATCACCGTCAAAGGCAAGACCTAACTCAAGCTTATGTTCCTTTATGGAAGCACAAATATCTTTTAGATTTTCAAGTTTGCTCGGGTCAGGGTGGTGGTTAGGGAATGTTCCGTCCACATCACAAAATAATTCAGTAACCTCACAGCCTAATTTTTTAAATAATTTAGTCGCAATAACACCGGCCACACCATTACCACAGTCGACAGCAATTTTCATTGGGCGAGCAAGTTTAACGTCAGATACAATGCGTTCTAAATATGTATCAAGTAAAGCTTCTTCGCGATAACTGCCACTGCCTTTATTAAAATCAGCAGATTCAATTAAATTATAAAGCCCGGTAATATCATCGCCATAAAGTGTTTTTCCACCCATCGACATTTTCAGGCCGTTGTATTCAGGTGGATTGTGGCTACCGGTAACCATAATGCCGGTGCCGGTATTCAAATGGTGTGTTGAAAAATATAAAACCGGTGTCGGTACCATGCCAATATCAATAACGTCACAACCACCTGCATTTAAACCTTCAGTTAAAGCAATTGATAATTCTTTACTGTGTAAACGGCCATCTCGACCAATGCAAACTTCTTTTATATTTTGTTTGTTACATTCGGTGGCAAATGCCTGGCCAACCAGACGCACTGTGTCTGCGGTTAAATCGGTTGCAACAATGCCACGAATGTCATACATTTTAAAAATAGCTGGGTTGATATTACTCATAAACAAATTCTTCCTGAGAACGTATATATCTAAAAATCAAATATTATTTATGACCTGAATGGCCAAAACCACCATCACCACGATCACTGTCACTAAACTCGGTTACTGTTTCAAATTCAACTTGTGCTACTGGTAAGATGACTAATTGCGCGATGCGGTCACCCGTATCTATGGTGAATTCGGTATTACCACGATTCCAGCAGGAGACAAATAATTGCCCCTGATAATCTGAATCAATCAAACCAACCAGATTACCTAAAACAATACCATGTTTATGCCCTAAACCTGAGCGGGGTAAAATAGTAGCTGCAAATCCCGGGTCAGCAATGTGAATTGCAATACCGGTAGGAATTAATTCTGTATCACCTGGTTTAAGCGTTAACGAGCCATCAATGCAGGCACGTAAGTCCATACCAGCTGAGCCACTGGTTGCATATTCAGGTAGTGGAATTTGAGAGCCAATACGTGGATCTAGTATTTTAAGTTGAAGTTTTTTCATAATATCTGTTTGCTAATATGGTTAGTAATTGTCTGGCGAGTTGTGTTTTTCGGGTGTGTTCTAATATAAGCTCACCACCGTTCCAAAACACCTGTAGTGCATTGTATTCACTATTAAAGCCGCTGTCTTGTTTCGTCTGACTTTCTTTATGTGTGGCTACCATATGGGCAACCTGATTGGCGGCAATCATATTAAGTTTTTTGTTTTTTAATTTTAAAAGTGCGTGATCTTTTACGTTTTCTGTTTCGGCCGCAAAACCCAGGGTAAAAGGTGGCTTACTCAGTGCGGCCACTTCTTTTAAAATATCCGGGTTAGGGCTTAAAGAAATATTTAGATTGTCAGTGGTTTTTTTAATTTTCTGCGCCTGCGCTTGAAGTGGTCGATAGTCAGCCACGGCTGCCGTAGCAATAAACACATCCTGTTCCGCGATCTGGTTCATGACGGCCTGATGCATTTGTAGCGCAGTTTCAACATCGGTACGTTGGCAGTGTTGAGGTGTAGTTAAATGTACCGGGCCTGCGATAAGACTGACGATGGCGCCCTGTTCAATGGCGGCCTCAGCTATGGCAAAACCCATACGGCCAGAGCTGCGATTACCTATATATCGCACCGGGTCGATCGGTTCAAAAGTAGGCCCGGCGGTGATCATTATTTTAAGGCCCTGTAATAAGCCTGAGTTAAATAAATTTGAACAGGCACTAACCAGCTGTTCTGTTGCTGGTAGACGACCTTCACCGACTTCACCACAGGCCTGAAGACCGGAGTCGGGTGCAAATATTTCAACACCTGATTCAGAAAGGGCGTGTAAGTTTTTTTGAGTTGTATCGGCTGACCACATAACGTGATTCATCGCTGGAGCAACAGCTATTTTAGCTTTACTGGCAAGGCATACAGCACAAAGCAGGTCATCCGCCCGACCAGAAGCTAATCGTGCAAGGCTGTTAGCTGTAGCCGGGGCAATTAATACTAAATCGGCCCAGCGGGCCAGCTCAATATGCCCCATGGCCGCTTCAGCTTCAGTATCCAGTAAATCTGTGTGAACCGGGTAACCGGATAGTGCCTGAAAAGTCAGCGGGGTGATAAATTCCATAGCAGCAGAAGTCATAATGACACGTACCTGCGCACCGGCATCCTGTAGGCGACGCACTAAATCAGCACTTTTATATGCTGCTATGCCACCGCAAATCCCAAGGATGATATTTTTATTATGTAGTGATGTTTTCATTGTTGCGCATTTTAACCTAAAAATCAGATTGCCACAGAGGTGCTAAACACACAGAGTATAAATAAGAAGTTACGGCCACAAAGCTTGATCTGTGATTGTCTGTTGTTTTAATCATTCAGGCATTGGCAAGTTTAATACGAAGGCGTAGACTCGGTAGCTCCATAGATAAAAGGATGTCTCTATGTCAATTACCGACTGGCCGCTCGCCGAGCGACCCCGTGAAAAACTCCTGGCTAATGGTAGTCAATCTCTGACAGATGCGGAATTGCTCGCAATTTTTCTGCGCACAGGTATTCGTGGCAAAACCGCTGTCGACTTATCAAATGACTTACTAGAAGGGTTTAACGGCTTAAGGCAGCTGCTTAAGGCAGACCAGCATTCTTTCTGCCAGCACCATGGTTTAGGCACTGCGAAATACGCCCAGTTACAGGCGGTGCTGGAAATGGCGCGTCGTTACTTAAATGAAGGATTGAAGCGAGGTGATAGTTTAACCAGTCCACAGGAAACGCGACAGTTTTTAAGCAGTAAACTACGCGATTATACACATGAAGTGTTCGCCGTATTATTTCTAGATCAGCGTCACCGGGTTATTCGTTTTGACGAAATGTTTCAGGGCACCATTGATGGTGCAAGTGTCTACCCGAGAGAGGTAGTAAAAAAAGCCCTTGAGTATAATGCGGCGGCAGTCATCTTTGCTCATAATCATCCATCAGGTGTGGCAGAACCAAGCCAGTCAGACGAAAGAATCACCCAACGCCTGAAAGAAGCCTTAGGTTTAGTGGATATCAGAGTGCTGGATCACTTTGTTGTAGGAGACGATGTAATTTCATTTGCTGAAAGAGGTTTGCTTTAAATCTAGAGCAGATAAGCGTTAGAGTGAATGCACTTAAAAGAGGTGCCCCGCTAATGAACATCTCCCTCGGGGAAAGGTCACTGTTTTTTGTGCCCTGTCCCCTGTTGTGATGCCATCAAGAGTTTTACAAAGTCTGTTCACGACACTATCAGCTTCTAGTGGTATGGGTTAAGGGGACAGGGCTTAAAAAGCAAGACCTTTCCCCGAGGGAGATGTACCTGAACAGTGCAATCTCTTTCAGTCTTGTTTACGTACTCCAGGTGGGAACAAGTCATCTCGTTCCCACGGTCCTCCGTGGGAATGCATACTTAAAATAAATAATGATTTAAAACAACAGATCAACCGGCTGTATTCCCATGCGAGAGCAAGTAAACAAGATAAGTTACTAATCAATCACGCCGAGGCGTATACACCTGTCCCCAACTATAAGACTTAACGTTAAATAATTTATTGTCCTTCACCTGTCGCATAGCCGGTGCATTATTTGGTAACCACAATCTAACATTTGCCTTAAGGTTATCCGGGTTGCTCTGACTGAATGCATCCGGGTTAAGCTCAACAATTTGATAAAGTAATTTTTCCCGCAAACCCGGGTTATCAGGAAGTAATTGCTTTACAATATCACCCAGTGTTTCTCCCGGAGTGACATCCCAGAAATTCTGGCTAATAGCATAAACCTCAACACGTTTCGACTGGCTAGCAGAGCTATATGTGAAAAACCCGCTAAAAAAGATGGTGAGTAATAACATAGTGCATTTCTTCATACAGAACATTATAGACAATAAAAAGCATCAAATACGATTGTGCATTTACTAAATATAAAAGATTTAACATTCTTACATTGTGGTCCTATCAGTTTGCGGGTGAAAGCAACTGAAATTACAGGTTTAAGTGGTGCGTCGGGTTCTGGCAAATCACTTTTTCTCAGGGCGCTTGCAGATCTTGAAGTGCACGAAGGTAATGTTATTCTGGACGATCTCAATCAGCAAAGTATAACAGCCCATCTATGGCGACAGAAAGTAGCGTTATTGTCGGCAGAAACCAGCTGGTGGTTTGATACAGTTGCTGAGCATTTTGAAGAGTTATCAGAAGATGATCTGGCCGCTTTAGGTTTTAATAAGGACTGTATGCAATGGAGTATTGCTCGTTTATCAAGCGGAGAAAAACAGCGTTTAGGCTTGTTGCGGCTGTTGCAAAATGAACCTGATGTTTTATTGCTGGATGAACCGACAGCCAATCTGGATAAACACAATACACGGTTATTCGAAGAATTTGTGAAGTTATATTTAAAAGAAAAATCAGCTTGTGCGATATGGGTGGGGCATGATCTTGAGCAATTGAAACGAGTTTCTGTAAATCGTTATGTATTGCGTGAAGGGGAGATGTCTAATGTTGATTGAATTGAGTGTTTTTGATCTGGCATTGGCGGCTATTCTGGTTTTACTATTAGGTGTGCTCAGTGCCTCAATGAAGCTGGGAATTACCAGGCAGTTATATATTGCTGCTGCGCGAACTACGGTGCAGTTATTATTAGTTGGCCTGGTGTTAAAAAGCCTTTTTGCAAGTACATCTATAACGTTTATTTTATTAATCTCCGTTATTATGATCTCAGTTGCCGGTTGGGAAATACTGTCGCGCCAGAAACGTAAGTTAAAAGGCTGGTGGGGATTTGGTGTTAGTACGGGATCATTATTTGTCTCATCGTTTTTAATTACCCTGCTGTGTTTATTTACAGTGATACAGGCAGATCCCTGGTATTCGCCACAATATGCAATTCCACTCTTAGGTATGCTGCTGGGTAATACCATGACAGGCATTGCTCTGGGAATGGATAGACTTCTACAAAATGCCTGGCAACAACGCCCTGTTATTGAGCAGCGTTTAATGCTGGGTCAAACAGCAGATGAATCAATAGCCGATATTAGACGTGAAGCAATGCGAGCGGGCATGATTCCGATTATTAACTCAATGGCTGCGGCAGGTCTGGTCAGTTTACCCGGCATGATGACCGGTCAGATTCTGGCAGGCGCTGCACCCGTTGAAGCCGTCAAATATCAAATATTAATTATGTTTATGATTACCTCCGGCACAGGGCTTGGAGTAATTTCAGTATTATGGTTAATTTCAAAACGATTATTTGATGAGCGTGAACGACTGTGTTTTAAGCAATTGTTAAAATAGAGAGTTGTTGTGTGGGTGCAAGATATTTTTGCCACAGAGGACGCAGAGGATTTGTGTGTGTGTGCCTACAGCACACATTAGGTAAACACAATACATGTATATTTTTCTCTGTGCCTCTGTGGCAAGCACTGGCTTCTGGTTTTCACATATCATTTAAATAAGCTTTAGCTTCTTCACCCGGGTCAGGTAAACCAGCCACACGCCAGGCGTTAAGGCAGGAGCTAAATAAATCATGTACCCACTCTTCTCGTTTGTGATTGGTGTGACAAATGTTGTGCATTGCTGGCGCAACACCAAAGCGATCAAAGTGTAAGCGCATTGCATCAATGACTTTCCAGTGATCAGCTGTTAATAAATCTATACCCAGATCGTGTGCGATGACGAGTGCAACTTCACGGTTCCAGTCTTGTGAATTTTTAAGCAGACCATTCTCATCAATTTGTATTTCAGTAAGTTTATTTTCAGCGGCATTCATTGTTTTCTCCTCTGGAAGTGACCATTGCGTGCCGTGGGGGAGACAACATAAGCTGATATAGAGAAGCTTAGTTGTTATATTTAAAGTTATTAGTAATAACAACTTCAATATCAGTATCTGTTTAATAAAGTATGCGCCAAATTGACTTGTTTACTAGTGTATTTTGTCAGAAACTAGCGAAACAATTTAAAAGAGATACAGATATGAATAAAGACTCCTATGGCGAGATGTTAGCAGAAGTTCAGGCTTTTCATGATAAGCATGATTTTAAAAATACCGGCGGCGAAGAGTTGATGTATCGGATCGCCTTAATGGCAGAAGAATTAGGTGAAATATCCGCTTGTGCGAGCAAAGGAAAGTCGGTTGAAGAGTTATCTGAAGAGTGTGCCGATTTAATGATCTTATTAATGGGCACGGCAATAGCCCAAAATTTTGATTTAAAGCAGGCTTTCTGGCAAAAAATGGGCAAAATAATGAAACGTGAATCGAAAATGATTAACGGGCGTATAAGAGTATCTGAGTTTAGAGATTAAGTTTGTTTAAGACGGTTCTCTTAAGGTTTGATTTAGCAGTTTTTTCTCGCGAATATACAGTAACAGTTCACCTTCCATTTCGCTTTTAGTTAAATAGGGGCCTTCTTGTTTGCCACCGCGAGTTTCAAAAAACCACACTCCATTGGCGCAAAAATAACGTTCATTTCGAAATGGAATCGTACGACTTTCACCTGATCTAAATTGTGGCATTATTGACCTCATTTTCATCATTTATAATTAGTGTTGAAGGGCCTGTTGTACACGGGCCTGACCTAAGCATAATTCAGTAGTGGCTTAATTCAATTATAAAAGAAGAAGACTCGACGAGTGGTCTAACTCGTTCGTAGCATGAGGTTATTTAAGCAACTGATTTAAATGAGAATTCAGACATTATAAAATATTTATATGAAAACCAGAGGGGAATTAGTTTTGTTGATCCATTTGTTCATGTAAGTGAATGAACTCATTTAGGTCGGCCTGCATGGCGAGTTCATTATCATAAGGTCCTTTTTGCCCGCCACCCCTTAGCTCAAAGTACCATTGGCCATTAATTTCATATCCGCGACTGGTGCGTTGAGTATGGTTTGGGAGATTATCCATTTTTTCATTATTACGATGCTGAGACATTATATTTACCTGCATTGATCTTTTCGAGAGTTAGGCAATGTACTTTTAATTATATAATAGTTTATTTGTAGAAAAAGAATGATAAATCTGTCAATTATCAAGAAAAATAAATCTTGGTTTTACCAGGTTTTCATAATCTTTATATTTCATTTTAATGGCTTCTAAATGTGAGCCAGCATTGAAAGCAATTGTATCATCTTCAGACAGACTTTCTGCTATATAAACATCCATATCATATAAGTTACCAAATGGAGGCATAGCACCTACTTCGCAGTCTTTAAAACGCGGTGTAAACTCCGATTCGTTTGCCAAAGATATATTATCAGTATTTAATGTTTGCCGTAAAATATCCAGATTAACTTTATAGTTTGCGGGGACTACAGCCATGGCCAGTTCACCATCTACATTTAAAATAACGGTCTTGGCTAATTCACGACTGCGAATGTCAGCGCTTTTAGCAACTTCAACTGCCGTAAATGCCATAGAGTGCATTATAGAAATGTATTTAATATCATTTTCATCAAGAAACTGTTTTAGTAATTGTGACGGCATAAATTTTTTCCTGGGTATAAATTCATATGAGCCTAAGCTTAAATTGCTTTCGAAAACCGTTGATTAGTTTGTTTATCGTTTAGGTAACGGTCAAAAACCATGCAGACATTACGTATTAACAAACGTCCCTTAGGGGTAACTGTTATCGATTGTTCATTCATCTCAATCAATCCGTCAGTACACATAACCGCCAGACGTTTAATTTCTGCAGCAAAATACACTTTGAAATCTATACTGAATTTAGACTCTATATCAGAAAAATTCAAATTAAAATGACAAATCAGCTGCATAATGACCGCCCGTCGTAATAAGTCATCATGATCGATTTCAACACCACGAAAAATGGCTAACTTACCGGCACCAATTAACTGCTGATATTCATCTAGTGATTTAACATTTTGTGCAAAGCTATTATCTATAGTACCAATAGATGTAATGCCCATTCCAACCAGATCACAGTCCGCATGAGTCGCATAACCCTGGAAATTACGGTAAAGTTTGCCCTGCTGTTGAGCGATACAGAGTTCGTCATCGGGTTTTGCAAAGTGGTCCATGCCGATATAAACATAACCCGCATTTGTGAGTTGTTCGATACTTTGTTTTAAGATGTTTAATTTAATTTCTGCCGACGGCATATCTTCTTCATTGATACGGCGCTGGGGTTTAAACAGGGTGGGCATGTGTGCATAGTTGAATAATGATATTCTATCAGGGCTAATATCAATAATTCGATTTAAAGTAGCGGAAAAACTTTTTTCAGTTTGCAGTGGTAGTCCGTAAATTAAATCAGTACTAATCGATTTAAAACCAAACTCCCTTGCGCTATTTAAAGCGTTTAAAGTTTGCTCTTCTGATTGAATGCGGTTAACGGCTTTTTGCACCGCAGTATCAAAATCCTGCACACCTAAACTCATTCTATTAAAACCTATTTCTCGAAGTAACTTAATGCTCTCACGGGTCACTTCACGAGGGTCGATTTCAATTGAATATTCACCACTATCATCATCATGTAAATTGAAGTGTTGTCGAGTCACCTGCATGAGCTCAGCCATTTGCTGGTGACTAATAAAAGTAGGTGTGCCGCCACCCCAGTGTAACTGGTTTACTTTGCGTGACGAATCAAATAACTGACCCTGCATAGCAATTTCTTTATGTAATAAATCGAGGTAAGGATCAGCTTTGCTGCGATCCTTGGTTATTACTTTATTACATGCGCAGTAGTAACAAATGGTGTCACAAAAAGGCAGGTGAAAATAAAGCGATAAATCACGCCCGGAGAGATTTGATTTTGCTGCCTGCTGGCGATAGTCCTGTTCCGTGAAATCATCGGTAAATTGAACAGCTGTAGGGTAAGAAGTATATCTTGGGCCAGCAATATCATATTTCTGTATGAGCTGGGTATCGAATTCTATATCTGCCATATCATTGTCTGCCTTGGGGGGCCCTTTTATTTCTGATGCTTGATCATAACTTCAAATTATGACAGTTTCATTGATCTAAAGCAGTTACGGTGTAAGTCATAGAGGTTATATGCGGTGTAGACAGTTAAAATTTGAATTAGTTGTTAAATAAAATGGGTTATATATAAGCTATTGATTTAAATAAAAATATCGAGCTGGGCGATATTAAATGTGCCACAGATAACTTTGTCTATCTGTCTGCATTTTTGTTAAAAAAATATTATAAGTAATTGTTTAATTTTAACGCTTGTTAGTCGCTAGATCGCAGTGATAAGCGATTCAACTAACCGTTCAATATCCTGCTCAGAATGATCTGCTCTTAAAGTGATACGTAGTCGTGATGTATTTTCAGGAACAGTGGGAGGTCGAATTGCAGCAATATGAAAACCCTGCTCAAACATTTTCTGGCTAATATTTGTAGCAGTTTTGGCGTCGCCAATAATTACAGGTTGAATGGCAGTGTTTGACTCAAGCAGATTTAACTCTGTTTGTTTAATAAGTTTTTTGAAATAATTAATATTGCTATTTAATGATTGTTGACGCCAGTTTTCTCTGCTTAATAATTGCAGGCTGGTGCGAGTTGCTTCGGCTACCGCTGCGGGCATAGCGGTTGTGTAAATATAACAACGTGCGGTTTGAATAAGTGTTTCAATTAATTCGTCTGAGCCGGCGATAAAAGCGCCTGCTGTGCCCATTGCCTTACCTAAAGTTGCCATATAGATATCAACATCAGATGTTGATATTTGTTGATGACTTAAAGAGCCCCGCCCGTTATCACCCAACACACCAAAACCGTGTGCGTCATCTAACATTAATCGTGCATCGTTAGTCTGGCAATGTTTCGTCATCAACTCAATATCGGCTTCATCACCATCCATGCTAAATACACTGTCAGAACTAACTAATTTTTCACCTGATTTACAACTCGATAATTTTTTCAGTAGGCCGTTGTAATCTTTATGTGGATAACGTTTTAGTTGCGCATGGCTAATACTGGCGGCATCGAGTAATGAAGCATGATTTAATTTATCTTCTATAATGCAGTCATTTTTTGAGCATAAACTTTGTGCGACACCTAAATTGGCCATATAACCCGTTGAAAATAACAGGGTACGTGGATAACCGGTGAAATCGGCTAGTTCTTCTTCTAAAACGTGATGAGATAAGGTGTGACCATTAACCAGATGTGCTGCGCCACTGCCGACACCAAACTGTTTAGCGGCATTAGTAAAAGAATGGATAACGTCAGGGTGGTTTGCAAGACCGAGATAGTCATTACTACAAAAATTTAAAACCGCTTTATCATTGATAATTATCTCGCGACTCTGGGGGCTTTGTACAATTTTCCGGCTTCTATATAAGCCCTTTTGTTTACGCTTCTGTAAATCCAGCTTAAGGTTTTTCATTATTAATATTTGATTTTAACCAGCGTGTAAACTTTAGGTGTTAGCCACGTGATTAATCAGGTGGTTAACCATGAGATCAAAATGTTCGGTTTCACTTTTGCCAGAGTGAGACCGATACAGGTATTAGTTTAAGCTGACAGGTGTAATGAAATCATCTGTCCAGTTTTAAGAATGGCAAGCTTCAGCTTTTAATAGTTCACTTTCTTTAATAACACCTGGTTTTATGCCCAGTCTTTTAAATAGTGCCATGTCATCATTTGTTTCGCAGTTTTCGGTGGTGAGTAATTTGTCACCGTAGAAAATAGAGTTTGCACCGGCAAAGAAACACATAGCCTGCATCTCGTCACTCATTTCATGGCGACCCGCAGATAAGCGAACCTGGGACTCAGGCATGACTATTCTTGCTACAGCAATACTGCGCACGAACTCAATACTATCTATGCCGTTTGCACCAAATAATGGGGTCCCCTCAATTTGAACTAACATATTGATGGGCACACTTTCCGGATGTTGTGGCATATTAGCTAATTGTTGCAACATAGAAGCACGGTCTGTTTCGGTTTCACCCATTCCGAGAATACCGCCACTGCACACATTGATACCTTTCTCACGTACGTGTTGCAAGGTATCCAGGCGGTCCTGAAAGGTCCGCGTAGTAATAACATTGCCATAAAACTCAGGAGACGTATCCAGATTGTGATTGTAGTAATCCAGTCCCGCATCCTTCAGGCGTTGGCTCTGCTGATCTGAAAGCATGCCTAATGTAACGCAGGTTTGCATGCCTACTTCTTTAACAGCTGTAATCATCTCAATGACTTTATCGAGATTTTTATCCGTCGGGTTACGCCAGGCGGCCCCCATGCAAAAACGACTTGAGCCATTTGATTTAGCGATTTTAGCTTTCTCAATCACCTCATCCAGAGGTAATAAACGCTCTCTTTCTAACTCGGTATTATATTTGGCGCTTTGTGAGCAGTAACCGCAATCTTCCGGGCATGCGCCGGTTTTAATGCTTAACAAACTACTGATCTGCACTTCATTTTGAGCGTGAAACTGTCGATGCAGGCTGTGCGCTTCAAATAACAGGTCATTAAACGGCTTTTCTAACAGGTCTTTAATTTCCTGAAGTGACCAGTCGTGGCGAATTTGGGTGTTAACTTGAGTCATGGCGTGTAAATCTATATATTGCAAGAAGGCGATATAATACCTGATTTACGCCTGAAAAGGGATAGACCTGAAAAGGGATAGATAAGGATATAGGGATATATGATGAAAATACTGGATTTTTTCTATCCACCATACTGTCAGCTCTGTGGTAACACCCGAAACCTTCAGTTTAAAGGTCAGTTATGTGTAGCGTGTGCGGCTGATATTCATATCAATGAGCATGCCTGTCGTATTTGTGCAGTGCCTTTAACGACAGTCGGTTTAAAAGCAGAAAATCTGGCCGATATTTGCATGCAGTGCATCAAAACACCGCCAGTCTATGATTCTTGCTGGAGTCCATTTGTTTATGCGCAACCACTCGAATGGATGATCCAGCAATTAAAATTTAATGCTAAGCTAAATTATGCAACTTTGTTATCGGCTTTAATGCAGGCAAACCTCCCCCGTTATATCTACGAAGAAGCAAAGCCAGATGTTATTATCCCCATGCCGTTGCATAACAGACGTTTAAAGCAGAGAGGTTTTAATCAATCTCAATTACTTATTCAGCCCATCGCAGAAGCGCTGCAATTACCATTAGATTTAAAGTCATGTCTACGCATTAGAGATACTGAGCATCAGACGGGTAAAAATGCACGTCATAGAAAGCAGAATATAAAAAATGCATTTAAATTTATAAATAGAAAAAATTACCAGCATGTGGTTATTTTTGATGACGTGGTGACAACCGGTTCCAGTGTGTCTGAGTTAAGCAGAGAACTTAAACGGGCAGGCGTATTGCGAGTTGATGTATGGAGTTTGGCAAGAGCCGAAAAGATTAACTAGAAGATATATATGTTTGCAAAAAAAATAAATAATAAAGCAAAATTAGCTGCAACTGAACCTGGAATTGAACATTGGATGTTTCGGGAAAAAGTTATAATGCTTTATCAAAACCAGACTCAAAGCTGGTTAGTATCAATATTGGCATCGGCAATACTCGCTTACCTTTCTCTAGAGTCGAGCAATGGCGTGGCCGGGTTTAGCTGGTGGGCAATTTTTGTTGCGATCACGCTTTTTCGTACCTGGAATACCCGACGATTCTGTCATGCGTATAAGGCTGGTCAGATCGATGATATTCGACACTGGTATAACCGTTTCTATGTGAGCACAGTAATGGCTGGTATTGGTTGGGGTGCGGGTGGTTTTATTATTGGAATACCGCTGGATGCGATATCGCAGGTATTTATCTTTATTGTGTTAATTGGCGTTGGCGCCGCCGCTATTCCACTATTAGGTGTTATGCAGCGAATTATGCTTTGTTTTCAGGCGGTATCAACTATTCCCTATGCAATATACATATCTATTATGTTAGGTGATCGAGGCACAATATTGTTATATATGTTTGTGCTTTATGCGATTGGCGTTGTTGCTTCTATGCGTCGTATGGATCTTAACTTGACTAAAAGTATGAAGTTACAATATGAAAATTCACAAATGGTTAATACACTGTCCGAATCAAATCAACAGCTTCAAAATGCCAATGAAAAACTTGAAACACTGACTCTGGAAGATGCCTTAACAGGTTTGCATAATCGTCGTTATTTTGAAATGCAGTTAGAGTTTGAATGGAAGCGTGAATCAAGAGAGAAAAAAATTCTAACACTGATGGTAATCGATATAGATTATTTTAAGTTATATAACGATACATATGGGCATGCTGAAGGTGATGTTTGTTTAAAAAGTGTTTCACATGTACTGGAATCTAGCCTGCATCGTTCAACTGATGTAATTGCGCGCATTGGAGGAGAAGAGTTTGTCGTTATGTTACCCAATATAAATACTGATGGTGCACTGACTTTAGCCAATCAAATGCAACAACAG
>JAPHRB010000157.1 GCA_026197015.1 Gammaproteobacteria bacterium
ACACGCTTCTTGCTGTTAATGCCGCTTAGGCATTGAACTCTATCGGGCCTAATGAGCTGGTTGATTTCCATCGTTATTCTTCGTCCAGATCCATCGGTTGAATACTTTCTTTCTGGTGATGGTCAGTTATTTTTTCCTTATGTTTCTTAACTTGTCGATCAAGTTTATCAGTCAGGCTATCAATAGCGGCATACATATTATCTTCGGTGCTTTCAGCAAATATATTATTGCCGCGCATATTGATAGTTGCTTCCGCTTTGTGTCGCACACTTTCAACGGTAAGGATCACGTGGGTATTTGTGACCTTGTCAAAGTGACGCTCAATGCGTTCCATTTTTTCATTTACATAGCTGCGAAGTGAATCGGTAATTTCTATGTGGTGTCCAGTTAAGTTGAGTTGCATAAGGACTCCTTAGTGCATGCCTAAGCTAGGCGTTTACGTTCATTTGAGGGTGGTATCATCATGGCTTCTCTATATTTAGCCACAGTTCTACGCGCCACATTAATTCCCTGATCAACCAGTAAGTTAGCAATTTTATTGTCACTTAATGGTTTTCTGGGCTCTTCACCTTCTATCAGCTTTTTAATCATGGCTCGAATGGCCGTAGCTGAACATTCCCCGCCATCTGAAGTACCCACATGGCTGGAAAAGAAGTATTTGAATTCGAATACACCTTTGGGTGTATGCATATATTTTTGTGTAGTCACTCTGGAGATAGTGGATTCGTGCAGTTCAAGTTCTTCCGCAATCTCACGTAATACCAGTGGTTTCATGCCTTCTTCACCATAATCCAGGAAGGTACGTTGGTGTTCTACTATAGAGGTTGCTACACGCATGAGTGTTTCATTACGGCTTTGTAAGCTTTTAATAAACCAGCGAGCTTCCTGCATATTGTTTTTCATGAAAGTGTTGTCATCACTTTGTTTGCCACGTTGTATATAAGAAGCATATGTTGGGTTGATACGTAATTTTGGCGCAGTTTCACCATTTAGCCTGACGCTCCAGCGACCTTCAATTTTTGTTACAAATACATCAGGCACTACATACTGAGTAGATGACTGGCTAATGTTTCCACCGGGTTTTGGGTTCAGTGCTTGTATAAATCGAATAATACCAGCTAATTCATCATCATTAATACGATTATAACGTTTGAGTTTGGCATAGTCATGATTACCCAGTAAATCAAGATGGTCTTTTATGATTTGTCGGGCTTTTTTAAGTACCGGGTACTCTTCAATACTGAACTGCTCCATTTGCAGCATCAGGCATTCTTTTAAGTCACGAGCTGCTACTCCGAGTGGATCGAAATGTTGAATTAAGTGCAAAACTGCTTCAACTTCGTCCAGTTCTATCTCCAGCTCGTCAACCAGACCAGAATGAATTTCTTCTATAGACTCCTGTAGATAACCGTCTTCATTGATACTATCAATAATTGCCATTCCAATGGCTCTATCTATATCACTCAGGTTGGTGACAAGTAACTGGTCTAACAGGTGTTCGATGAGTTTTCCTGAGCTGCTACTCTGGTTTTCAAGAAATTCTCGGGCTTTATCATCATCACCGGCAGAGGAGGAGGTAGTGGCGAGTGAAGGCTCATAAACATCATCCCACTGCGAATCTACTGGCAAGTCATCGGGCATGTTGTCCTGTGAATTCATATCCACATCTTGTGCAGCCGCATCACTTTGTAAGTCTGTAACCTCTATGCCATCAACACTTTCCTGATCATTACCATTTATATCAGTATTTTTGTCATCCGTTTTTTGCTTACTATCTTCGAGAGGGTCAGAAGAAGCACTTTCTTCTTCTATCTCAAGCATAGGGTTGGATTCCAGTACTTCCTGGATTTCAGTTTGTAACTCCAGTGTTGATAATTGCAGCAGACGGATAGCCTGTTGCAGTTGTGGAGTCATGGTCAACGATTGACCAATGCGTAATTGTAGGGATTGCTTCATTCTTTAGATAAAACTTCTTAATGTTTTCCTACAGTGTACTTCAATTTTCAACGTTATGCAGAAGTTGTGCCATAAATTTTATTAATCAAAAGTGGCAAGTCTTTAATTGATCATGCTTGAAGTTTTTGCCAATCGATCTGCTTTCATGATAACTGCAGTATACCTGTATTTATAGACTAAAATTTTGACCTAGATAAACATCTTTTACTTGTTGGTCTTCTAAAACAACTTGAGGACTACCCTCTGCGATGACTTCACCAGAGCTTAAAATGTAGGCCCGTTCGCATATACCCAGTGTTTCACGTACATTATGGTCGGTAATTAACACACCAATGTTTTTTTCAGTTAATTGTTTAATAATTCGTTGAATTTCCAATACTGAGATTGGATCGACCCCGGCAAAGGGTTCGTCGAGCAGTATAAATTCAGGTTCTGTCGCTAACGCCCTGGCGATTTCAACACGGCGGCGCTCGCCACCGGACAGACTAATACCTGTATTGTCTCGAATATGTTCAATTTGTAACTCATCTAGCAGGTTTTGCAACATTAACTCGCGTTGTTTGTTATTAAGCTCGGGACGAATTTGTAAAATAGACATAATGTTTTCAGCAACCGTCAGTTTGCGAAAAACAGATGCTTCCTGGGGAAGGTAACCTATGCCTCTTTTGGCGCGACTGTGCATAGGTAGTCGCGTGATATCCTGCTGGTTTAAAGTGATAAGACCCTCATCAACAGGAATTAAGCCGACGATCATATAAAAGCTGGTTGTTTTACCAGCGCCATTTGGGCCGAGTAAACCAACTACTTCACCGCTTTGAACAGATATTGATACGTCATTAACAACAGTGCGTTTACTGAAGCGTTTAACCATATTTTCGGCACGAAGAATATTCATAAAATTTAATTATTTTGCAGTGTCACTGCTTTGTGGTTCAGGGTGTATTGTTATTTTAACTCTTGGTGTTTCCTGCGAGTCAGGTGTTTTATGATTGCCCGCTTTCACAATATCATCCAGAGTATTATAAATAATATGCTCACTACTGAACTGGTTTTTGTTTTTTAATAATAAGGCTTTTTCCTTTAGCTCCAGTAAGCCTGTTTTTGATTTATAGTCCATAATGTAACTTTCGGCGCTCACTACTTCATCGAGATCATTTAATTGATAAAAAGTAGCGGGTTTCCCATTGATGTGTATGGTATGAAGGCGGCCATCTTTGTTTTTGATAATGATTTTATCACCAGAAATTTTCATCGTGCCTTTGGTTATTTTTACATGACCATTGTAGATGCTCACGCTGTCTTTTTCGCGTATCTCAAGTTGGTCGGCTTCAATATGCAGCGGCGCTTCCTTGTCTGTTGATTTTGCAACTGCATTGACGTTGAATAACAGTGCAAAAAGAAACATAAAATTAGTTAGCGGCTTCATAAGTCCCCTTTACCTGTGATTTTAAGATTACCGTACCCTGCATATTATCTAATTTTAGGCCGATGGTATTCAATTCTGCTTCAGGGGTTTTGACTCTGGCGGCTAAATGAGTTTCGGCTACGTGTGAATTTGTATCTATCTTTAGATAGTCGGTAAAGATAGAAAGTTCAGTTTGTGTTTTAGTAGCAGCTCGATGAATAATAACTTTGTCATGTAAGTATATGGTGTTCTTCTGTTGTAGGAAAACTGCCCGTGATGCGCGTAGCGTAATATCGTTATCTGTTTGTTTGATATTTAGAAAGGGTTGATCGAGTTCGGCTTTATCATCATCCGAATAGTGCAGCATTTTTGTGGCTTTAAGAATGTATTCAGGTTGCCCTAGAGGGTCGAGGCTTGTTATAGAAAAATTTTCCATAAAATAATCAGGAAAGGGGCTATCAGTCGTTATATCAGAAACGGGTTCTTCAGTTAAGCTTTGTAGAAACCAGAAACTGCCTACGGCAATAGTTATAAATATGGCTAGCGTGATATAGGTTCGCATATGTCTCTAATGAGTGAGTCTATAGGTCTGTATCTATTTATTAAGTTTTGATATATGACTGCAACATCTCATGCAGGTTGCCCTGTGCCTCTAAAATCATTTCACAAACATCACGGCCTGCGCCGCAGCCACCATTACTTTCGGTAATCCAGTGTGAGTGCTGTTTTACAAATGAATGACCGTCCTGTACACAAATGGCCAGGCCTACTTTGCTCATTACCGGGAGGTCAACAACATCATCTCCAACATAGGCAATTTGTTCGTGATTTAAACCTGTTTCTTTTATGAGTTCTTCATAGGCTGGCAGTTTTTCTCGTTTGCCCTGATATATGCGAGTAATGCCCAGGTCTTTTGCACGGTGTGCAACAACGTTAGATGTACGGCCCGTAATAATTGCTACTTCAACACCGCTGTCCTGCAACATGCGCAGGCCGTGCCCGTCTTTAGAGTGGAATGCTTTATATTCCTGCCCATCGTCACCAATAAAAAGTGCACCAGTAGTTAAAACGCCGTCGATATCAAAAATAACCAGTTTAATTTTTTTTGCTTTTTCTGTTATATCTTGCATTGTAGAGAACCCTGTTTCCTAATGTCGAGCGTTTATAGATGTGGCCGTAGTTTAGTATTAATGATTACACTTACACCACTCCGGCGCGTAATAAATCATGCATATTAAATGCACCAACTAATCTATTGTTTTCATCTGCTACTAACATTGCGCTAATTTTGTTTTGCTGCATTTCGGTTAAAGCTGCTGCGGCAAGAAGATGAGCTTTTGTCGTTTTACAGTTTTTTGTCATTACATCTTTAATGAGTGCTTTATGCACGTCTATATTCTTATCCAGAGTGCGTCGCAAATCGCCATCCGTATAGATGCCTAATATATTTTGATTATCATCTACTATGCCGGTCATGCCCAGACCTTTTTCAGTCATAACTAGCAGGGCATCACGTAATGTATCGTTTTCATGAACCTGTGGAATTTCCTCACCCGTGTGCATAATATCTTTGACGTGTAATAACAGGCGTCGCCCCAGACTGCCGCCGGGGTGAGAAAGTGCAAAGTCTTCTTCGGTAAAACCTCTTGCATCTAAGAGAGCAATAGCTAAAGCATCACCGAGTACCAGTGCTGCCGTTGTGCTTGAAGTTGGTGCTAAACCTAACGGGCAGGCTTCCTTTTCAACACCCGCATGTAGATCAATATCTGCTTCGGTGGATAGAGTTGAATCAGCTCTGCCGGTAATGCTGATCATGGGAACCGATAAACGTTTAAGAATCGGGATGATAGTGAGAATCTCATTTGTCTCGCCTGAATTAGATAAAGCGAGTACCACATCTTTCGGGGTTATCATGCCTAAATCCCCATGACTGGCTTCTCCCGGGTGCACAAAAAAGGCCGGAGTACCGGTGCTAGCCATGGTTGCAGCTATTTTATTCGCAATATGTCCAGACTTGCCCATGCCGATGACGACAACACGGCCTTCACAGTTTAGAATTAACTCACAGGCTTTGGCAAAATCATCATTAATCGTTGATTTAAGTGCCTCCACGGCAGAAATTTCTGTTTCAATGACCGCCAGACCAAGTTTTTTGATCTGTTCCGGGTTTGTCTGGGTTTGACTGGTTTTTTGATTCACTGATGTGTCCGTTTTTTATTGTGTAGCACTAAAATACAATACAACTTCGTAGGCGACAAATATTGCCAGTAAGAGAGAGCCCTCAAAACGCGTAATCTGTCCCGCGTTGTTTCGACGACCAAATGCCATAATAAACATAATTACTGTCAGGGTCACCATTAACGGTAGGTCACGACTTAATACACCTAATGTTAATTCTGCCGGATGCACGATGGCTGCGATGCCTAATACACCAAGTGTGTTAAACATATTTGAGCCAATGACATTACCCAGCGCTATATCATGTTCACCTTTGCGGGCACTCATAATGGAAGCGGCTAGTTCAGGCAGGCTGGTACCAATGGCAACAATAGTTAAACCGATTATTAAATCACTAACGCCGAAAGTGGTGGCAATGTTTATAGCGCCCCATACCAGCAACTTGGAGCTAATAAGCAATAACACTAAACCTGAGAGTAATAACCATATAGCCTTGCTCATTGGCATATCATGAGGAATTTCCTGATCAAATTCAGAGCTCAGAGGGTCTGCTTCGCATTCATCATTGGTGACGCATTTTCTCTGATGTAAAGCCTGGCGTACAATCCAGGCCATTAAGATAAAGAGTAAAGCCATCATTAATAAACCGTCAATTGAGCTTAATGCATTATCCGTTGCCATTAAGGTAACAGCCAGTAATGTGGCGACAATTAATAAAGGGTATTCACGTTTAAGTATGCTTGAATGTACTGTTAACGGCACGATAACGGCCGTGGCGCCTAACACCAGGGCTATATTGGTAATATTGGAGCCAATGGCATTACCCACGGCTAAACCGGGGTTTCCCCCATAGGCTGCGATGCTGGCTACCAGCATTTCCGGGGCCGACGTACCAAAGCCGACTATGGTCAGGCCTATTATGAGTGGCGAAACACCTAAATTACGCGCGGTGGCAGAAGCGCCCATGACAAAAAGGTCGGCGCTCCAGATAAGCAGGGCAAAACCTGCGAGAATAGCAATAGAATCGATTAAGATAGGCACAAGTATTTTCAGTAGTCATAAAAGAGCGCAATGATACACGATAATTTAATAAGAGTGGGAGCCTATGGCTGGGATCAATTGCTTTGGCAGGGCACTTTCTATCCAGATGATTTACCGAATGACTGGCGTTTGAGTTATTATGCAAACGAGTTTACAGCGGTTTTAGTGCCCGAAATTAAGTGGCGTGAGGCGGGTGATGAAATTGAGAGCTGGGCTGATGATGTGCCAGATGACTTTCGTTTTTATTTTTTAAATTCTCATATTAAAAGTAATGATCATTTAGCCCATGCAGCGCTTGGCAATAAATTCGGAAATTTTGTTAATCCTGAGGCAAATACCACGGTTGCGCTAATTAACGTTAGTGCTAAAACATTGCGCGAGTGGAAAGACTGGTTACAGGTGAGGGAGTTTGAGGCGATATTTTTAATGGATGATGAATTAAGGGCTAATCAATTGCTAGATTTTAAGGCTTTATTAGAGTTAATGAATTTGTAAATTTATCCTGGAAAGTTAAGGTTAAGTGTGTTGTTAGCAAAAAAAACCGCTTTAAAAAGCGGTATATTGTTTGCTGAGAAGTAAGTCTCGCAATTTATAACATCTGTGCCCAGATTAAAATTGCAATTGAGGCTAATGCAATAATTGAAACTGCCATAACACCACAAAATGTACATGCACCGGTAAACCCTTTTACAACACTGCTCATAATCATATTCCCCATAATTTTATCATATTAGTTTAAAAAGTAAGTTCTATTAAATATCAGTTATATAAACCATACTTATTGTAAAGTTGATAATTTATAACAAATAAATAATGTATATTCAATATATTTAATTTTATTACGCTCATAATAATAGTTTGTGGTCTTGGGGTTTTAATATAAATCTTTTAAAATCAATTAGTTGCCTTTGAAATTCGGGTGTCGTATTGTTTTTAATATCTATATTGTATGCGTGCTTGAGTAAGTGAATAATAGTGGTTTAGTTGTTTATTCAGAGGGTTATTTTAATTTAAGTTCGTGACTGGTCAAATTAATCTAATATACTCAGGTACAACTAAGCTTATAGAGATTTCATTGGTCTACAAGTTAATCGAAAGTCGCTATAACTTTTTCATTAAATATTAATACAGCAGTTTGTTTGTTATCTTTAGTCCGCAGATCGTATGCATTCCGCTTCTATGTTTTGTTTGTTTACTGCGGACCATTCACAATATAACTTAGATAACTCTTTATATTGTGGTGTAAATTACAGCTTCATGTTTAAAGTGGGTTTCGATTTTAGTGAGGTTATATTCGTAAAATTATAGTTTGTATTGAGATCGGATATTTTATTGATAATAAAAAAATTATTGAAGGCTGAATTTATATCTTTTGGGCTTGTCGTAACATTAATCAGAACTACCCCTAATCAGAACTACCATAGGGAAACAGACTTGTATATAGTGTCGACTAAATCGTAATTAAGGTTATAAGGGACAAGGCTATCTCGGATTCTTCTTCAAATACTATTATAGAAATACGCGGTTTAAGTTACTCCCGTGGTAAAAAAATGATCTTCGATAATATCGATATGGATATTGAACGAAGTAAAGTCACGGCGATAATGGGGCCAAGTGGTTCAGGTAAAACCACCTTGTTAAAGCTTATCGGTGGGCAGCTTAAGCCTGATAGCGGCTCAGTTTTTGTAGATGGTGAAAATGTGCACCAGTTAAGTCAGTCGGCGCTTTATGATTTACGTCGACGAACAATGGGGATGTTATTTCAAAGTGGTGCATTGTTAACTGATCTATCAGTTTATGACAATGTGGCATTTCCACTTCGGGAACATACCACGTTACCTGAAGCAGCGATTCATCATCTGATTTTACTTAAACTTGAAGCGGTGGGTTTGCGTGGCGCACGGCATTTAATGCCTGCAGAGCTTTCAGGTGGTATGGCTCGCAGGGTGGCGCTGGCACGTGCCATTGCGCTTGACCCGCAAATGATTATGTTTGATGAGCCGTTTACAGGTCAGGACCCTATATCAATGGGAGTGCTGGTTAAATTAATTCATGATATGAATCAGGCCCTCGGTATGACCGCGGTAGTGGTATCACATGATGTGAATGAAACAGCGAGCATCTCTGATTATATTTATGTGATTTCAGATGGCAAAGTCGTTCAAAGTGGAAGCCCGGAGGAACTAAAACACTCGGATTCAGCCTGGGTGAAACAGTTTTTAGATGGTGATGCGGATGGCCCGGTGCCTTTTCATTATGCAGCAAAACCATTAATAGATGACTTAATGGGTGGTATTAAGAGTGTTAGGTCATGATCGCAGATAAGGTTTTGAATAAGTTACAGCAAATTGGTTATAAAACACTCAGTCGATTTAACAGGGTGGGCCGTGCAAGTTTGTTTTTATGGCAGGTTTTGCTCAGTTTACCCTATGTTATTCAGCGGCCACGGTTACTGGTTCGTCAGTTATATTATGTTGGTGTGCAAACCCTGTTAATTATTCTGGTGGCGGGATTGTTTGTTGGTATGGTACTGGCATTACAGGCTTATATTGTACTGGTAGATTTTGGTGCAGAAGAATCGATTAGTTTAATGGTGTCATTAAGTATTTTGCGTGAACTTGGTCCGGTGTTTACCGGTCTGTTGTTTGCCGGGCGGGCTGGTTCGGCATTAACTGCAGAGATCGGTCTAATGAAAAGCACTGAACAGTTATCAGGTATGGAGATGATGGCTGTAAACCCGATGAAATATATTATTGCGCCGAGGTTCATGGCGGGGGTAATTGCGGTACCGCTGTTAACCAGTATCTTTATGGCGATTGCAATTTTGGGCGGCTATTTTGTGGCGACGGAAATGTTAGGCATTTACGAAGGGGTTTTCTGGTCACAGATGCAGAATAATGTCGATTTTTATGACGATGTTATAAACGGCATGATTAAAAGTCTTGTATTTGGTTTTGTTGTAGTGTGGATTGCCGTATTTGAAGGGCATGACTGTATGCCAACCTCAGAAGGTTTAGGGCAGGCAACGACGCGTACCGTGGTGCATGGTTCGTTAGCGGTATTAGGCCTGGACTTTATACTGACGGCATTGATGTTTAATGTGTAAAGCTAAAAAGCGCAAACCTTTTTGTTTGTGCAGCTGCGGTGCATAAAATAGTAATAATGTTTTTTTTTGCGTTCATTCGCGTGTGCTTGCGGACTAGATGCATTTAATTTTTTCAGGAATAGAGAATGAATACTCGGAATATTGAAATTTTAGTTGGTGCCTTTGTTGTGCTGGCGGTTATCGCAATGGTAATGCTTTCGTTAAAAGTGAGTAACCTGGCAAGTTATGGTGGTGATGACGATTCCTATGAGATACAGGCGCAGTTTGACAATATTGGTGGATTAAAAGAGCGTTCACCCGTTAGTGCGGGAGGTGTTCGAGTGGGTAAGGTATCAGCGATAACTTATAACAATAAACAATTTACAGCAGTAGTGACGTTACAGATTGAAGGCAAATACCAGTTTCCTGTTGACACGTCTGCAAGTATTTTAACCGCCGGTCTTCTGGGGGAGCAGTATGTAGGTCTAGGGCCAGGCGGTGATGAAGAAAACCTTGTGGCAGGGGGAGAGATTGATATAACTCAGTCAGCATTAGTGCTTGAGCAGGTTATTGGACAATTTCTTTATTCAAAGGCCCAGGAAGAATAAACCCGAGAAGAATAAATCTGGGAAGTATAAACCCAGAAAAAATAAGCCAGGAAGAATAAATAGGCCACAGGTCGCTTGATTTGGAAATTGATATGAAAATATATTTACAGCTATTATTGAGTTTATTTATTAGTTTAGGGACTTCAAGTAGTTTTGCGACTAATATTGGTCCGGATGAACTGATTAAACAAACATCTGAAAAAGTTTTAAGTGCACTCGATTTAAATAAAGAAAAGTATGAATCTAAACCCGAAGAGCTGTTTAGATTAGTAAATGACATTATTCTGCCGCACCTGGATTTTCGTGCAATGAGTAAATTGGCCTTAGGCAAGCACTGGCGTAATGCTAACGATGAGCAGCAATTAAAGTTTACTGATGCTTTCAAGGACATGCTTATTCGCACATATAGTAAATCGCTGACTGAATATGCGGGGCAGGAAATTAAGTTTTTACCCTACCACCCACCGGCTGAAGGCAAGCGAACAACCCAGGTGAAAACGGTTATAGACCAGGGAACGGGGCCTGATATTCCCATTGTATATAGTTTGCGTATAAAAAATGATATCTGGAAGGTGTATGACATAAAAATTGATGGCGTTAGTCTGGTGACGAATTATCGAAATAGTTTTGCATCAGATATACGAAAAATCGGTATTGATGGCCTAATTGAAAAGTTACTGGCTAAGTCTGATAACGCTTAAAAGTTGTTGCTCGCGAAAAACGCATAATAAAATGCAAAGTTTCAGCTTTTTGAGACAGCTGCTGATTACACTTTCATTTATTAGAAAAATTAATTTGATGAGTATGGATACTCGTTTTTGTGGGTGCAGAGCGGGCGGGCGCATTTAATTGCCTTTTTTGGTGAGTATTTGTGCATAATTTGCCATTTCTTTTGAATTTATAGGTCAAAATAATGTATGTTTAAACTCGAGCAGAATAAAAGCCAGGTAAAACTCTTCGGTCAGCTTAATTTTGATACTGTTGCACAGTTACTAAATAATGCTGAAATTGATTTTGATAGTGCCGAAAATGGCGAAATCGAGGTCGATTTATCTCAAATTAGCCGTTTTAATAGCGCTTCTTTGGCACTTTTAATCGAATGGATGAAAAAGGCTGATCAAAAAGGTCTGCAAATCAAGTATCATAACGCCCCTGAACAACTCATGAATATTGCGCAGGCCTATGGCTTCCATGAAGAGTTGCCGTTAATCTCAACCTGAACTCAGGTTTAAAATTTAGAAAGTTGAATGAATAAGCTGTTAATTAAGGGTGGCGTCACTCTCAACGGGGAAGTTCGAATCTCCGGCGCAAAAAATGCGGTATTGCCAATACTGGCGGCCACTTTACTGGCTGAGGGTACGTCTATCATAAAAAACGTACCTCATCTTCATGATGTAACTACAACTATGGCTCTATTGGGTAGCATGGGTGTATCCGTTACACTAGATGAAACCATGAGTATTGAGGTAGATACGTCCACTTTATCTACTCAGGTTGCACCCTATGACCTGGTGCGTACCATGCGCTCCTCTATATTGGTTTTAGGCCCATTATTGGCAAAATATGGTTATGCTGAAGTCTCACTACCGGGTGGTTGCGCGATTGGTTCACGCCCGGTGAATATCCATATAAAGGGTATGCAGGAGATGGGTGCTGATATAGAAGTTAAAAATGGTTATATTATTGCTCGTGCAGAACGCCTGAAAGGTGCGCGTATTGTGATGGATTTGGTGACAGTAACCGGCACTGAAAATCTATTGATGGCGGCTGTACTGGCAGACGGTATTACTGTGTTAGAAAACGCAGCCCGTGAACCAGAAGTAACGGACCTGGTTAACTTCTTAAATAAAATGGGCGCAAAGATCTCCGGTGCAGGCACCGATACTCTAACAGTTGAAGGCGTTGAGTCTTTACAAGGTACTACTTACAAAGTTGTACCTGATAGAATTGAAACCGGAACATTTCTGGTTGCTGCGGCGATTACAGGCGGAAAAGTTAGAGTAAAAGACACCGACCCTACTTTATTAGATGCTGTGTTAGATAAGTTACGTGATTCAGGTGCCACTATAGAATGTGGAGAAGACTGGATTGAGCTGGACATGAAGGGTAAACGACCCAAAGCGGTTAGTGTTCGAACGGCTCCTTACCCGGCATTTCCTACAGATATGCAGGCGCAATTTACGGCTTTAAATGTTATAGCGGAAGGCACCGGAACGATTGTTGAAACTATTTTTGAAAATCGTTTTATGCATGTGCAAGAACTGCAACGCATGGGGGCGAATATTGAAGTGGAAGGTAATACCGCGATTGTCAGGGGTGTTGACGAATTAAATGCAGCGCCCATTATGGCCACAGATTTACGTGCTTCGGCAAGTCTTATTCTGGCTGGTTTGGTGGCTAAGGGTGTAACAGAGGTTTTGCGAATTTATCATATAGATCGTGGATATGAGCTAATTGAAGAAAAATTATCCTATCTTGGTGCAGAAATTAGCCGGGTTGAAGAATAAAAAAGAAAACCAGTGGCAGTAAATTCTATAGTGAATATCATTGGCTTTTTGGCTTAAGACTTAAATTTAAAATTAACGAAAATTAAATACGTAAAAAAATCATGAGCAAGAACATAACCATCGCCCTGTCAAAGGGACGCATATTTAAAGAAACCTTACCGTTGTTAAAAGCAGCAGGTATCATTCCTAAAGATGACCCGGAAAAAAGTCGTAAGTTAATTCTTGATACTAATCAGGATGATGTAAAACTGGTTATTATCCGTGCCACAGATGTACCAACTTATGTGCAATATGGCGCAGCTGATATTGGTGTTGCCGGTAAAGATGTGTTGATGGAGCATGGTGGTGATGGTTTGTATGAGCTGCTTGATTTGCAAATCGCCAAATGTAAATTAATGACAGCAGGTATGGTTGATTACAAACCTCATGGTGGTCGATTAAGAGTTGCAACTAAATTTGTTAATGTGGCACGTCAGTATTTTGCCGAGCAGGGACAACAGGTAGAAGTGATTAAACTATATGGTTCTATGGAGCTTGGGCCCATTGTGGGGTTGTCTGATTTAATTGTTGATGTGGTTGATACGGGTAACACACTTAAAGCCAACGGACTGAAACCAATGGATCATATTGCTGATGTAAGTTCGCGTTTAATAGTTAATAAAGCATCGTTGAAAGTGAAACATGATCGTATTCAGGAAATGGTTGAGCAGATGAAAAAGGCTGTAAATTCATGATCGATATCGCACAATTAAATACAAAACAAGATGATTTCTGGCAGTTATTAGATGCTGCACTTGCCTGGGAGTCGGTGTCAGATGAGCAGGTATTTAATACAGTAAATACAATTTTAAACGATGTTAAAAAACGTGGTGACTCGGCGGTAATTGAATATACGAATAAGTTTGACCGTGTTTCAACTAAAGACATGACTGAATTAGAGATACCGCTATCACGATTAGAAGAATCACTTGATAAAATTCCTGCCGATCAGCGGCAAGCATTAGAAAAAGCTGCTGCCAGAGTGCGTGCTTATGCGCAGCGTCAGGTAGTAGAATCATGGTCATATACTGAAGAAGATGGCACGCTGTTGGGTCAGCAGGTTACCCCAATGGACCGTGCCGGTTTATATGTGCCCGGTGGGAAAGCGGCTTACCCGTCTTCGGTAATTATGAATGCTATACCCGCTAAAGTAGCAGGTGTAGGAGAATTAATTATGGTCGTGCCGACACCAGATGGGGAAGTTAATGATCTGGTTTTTGCAGCGGCGGCGATTGCCGGAGTAGATAGAGTTTTTGCAATAGGTGGCGCGCAGGCGATAGCTGCCTTAGCTTATGGTACTGAAACTATTCCCAAGGTTGATATCATTGTCGGTCCCGGTAATATTTATGTGGCGACGGCTAAACGTATGGTTTTTGGTGCAGCAGGTATAGATATGATTGCCGGGCCTTCAGAAATATGTGTGGTTTGTGATGGTAAAACTAATGCAGACTGGATAGCGATGGATTTATTTTCTCAGGCGGAGCATGACGAAGATGCTCAATCTATTCTAGTTTGCCCGGATGAAACTTATATCGAACAGGTAAAAGAAAGTATTGATAAACTGATAAAAGAAATGCCAAGAGCTGAAATTATTAAAAAGTCACTCACCGAACGTGGCATTTTTATATCTGTGGAAGATATTGATGAAGCAATTAAGGTTGCAAATTATATTGCACCAGAGCATCTGGAGCTATCAATAGAAAATGCGCGTGAAAGATCTAAAGAAATTAGACATGCGGGTGCTATCTTTATAGGGCGTTACACAGCTGAAGCATTAGGTGATTATTGTGCAGGTCCAAATCACGTATTACCTACGTCACGCACCGCACGTTTTTCATCACCTTTAGGTGTGTATGACTTTCAGAAACGCTCAAGTTTAATTGATTGTTCTGCTGAAGGCGCATCCGAATTAGCTAAAACCGCATCGATATTAGCACATGGTGAAGGTTTAACTGCGCATGCACGTTCTGCTGAGTATCGGATTAAAGACTAAAACTGTATTTGCGCTATGTTATGGAGCATATCCATCGGGGAAAGACCGCTGTTTTTTTCGCTCTGTCCCCTTAGCCCATACCACCAAGAGCTGACAGTGTAGCCAGGTGGCTCCGTAAAACTCTTAATCCATGTCACTAAGAGCTGAAAGTGTAGTTATCCGACTCCGTAAAGCTCCTGGTGGCATTACAACAGGGGACAGGGCGCAAACAGCAGCGGCCTTTCCCCGAGTGTGTCAATCTTGCGTTATTAATATTAAAGAGTGTGAAGGCTGTGGGTGATATTGTTCAGTTTAAGAAAGTTAAAACTTCTGAAAAGCATAAAGGTAATTTGTTATGCAAGCGCGGCTTTCATAAGTGGGAAGTTGATAAAGAAAAACAGTTTGATGTGAAGCAGGGTAGGTTGGTCACGGTTTATAAATGTAAACGTTGTGGAAAAACTAAAACAGAAGCGAAATAAAAAAAGGCCCGAATATTTTCGGGCCTTTTTTATTTTGTTATGGTACATATCCATCGTGGAAAGGTCTCGTTTTTTGAGCCCTGTCCCCTTAACCTATACCACCAAGAGCTGACGGTGCAGTGATCCGGCTTCGCAAAACTCTTGATGGCATCACAACAGGGGACAGGGCGCCAAAAAGCGGCGACCTTTCCCCGATGGAAATGTGCCTAAACAGATGTAGCTGTACCAGTGTAAATGTATAGTATCTGTTTTAGTTTACCGTTATCTTTCTTGGTTTAACGGCTTCCTGTTTAGGAATAATTACAGTTAATACACCGTTGTCGCTCTTTGCATCAATTGCATCCGGGTTAACCCCTTCAGGCATGGTAAATCGACGATAAAAAACACCGTGTTTTCTTTCAATTCGTTTAAAACCTTCGTGTTCAGTTTTTAACTCTGAATTTCTTTCTCCTTTAATTGTGAGAACGCCGTTTTCCATATGGATGTCAATATCTTTTGGGTCTACGCCAGGAATGTCTGCAATTAAAAGAAACTGGTTGTCTTCTTCTTTAATATCAACAGCAGGTGCCCAGTCGCTAGTGACTACATTGCCATTGTCTTCAGTTCTATGATTATGACTCTGTGCACGATTCATTTCATGTTGAAGTTGGTCGAAAAGATTCCAGGGGTTGTATTGTGTCATGCTCATGTTTTTCTCCAAAATAATTTAATAAATCTTGCCGTTTATGTTGGCTTGAATAGTAGATGGAGATAGAAAAATATATTTCAAGTTAGAAATAAAAAAATTCCAGAGAGTTATAGAAAACACTGAGAAAATACACGCATGTATGGCTCGCCATGTACACTGTAATACTTGAAAACTCTATGTTTTCAGTGTCTCTGTGGCAATGTTATTGTGTTATTATTCGTATGCAGAAATTTTAGAGTAGAACCATGCCAGATTTAAGAAAAAATTTAATTCGTGAAGAAATACAGGCGTTAAATGCTTATCATGTTCCTGATCCGGGAGATATGATTAAGCTGGATGCAATGGAAAACCCTTATCATATGCCAGAAGCATTGAAGGCTGAATGGTTAGGGGTAATTGAACATGCAGAAATAAATCGTTACCCTGATCCCGCAGCAACTAAACTTTCTACCGTTCTTAAAACGTATATGGGGGTGCCGGAAAATAATTCAAGTGTCAATGGATGTGCGAATTCGATAATTCTTGGGAACGGTTCGGATGAACTAATTCAAATTATGGCCATGGCTGTCGCCAAAACAGGGCGAAAGATTCTTGCGCCTGAGCCGGGTTTTGTCATGTATAACATGATTGCTACTTTTACTGGTTTAGAATATCTAGGGGTGCCCCTAAATGAAGGTTTTTCATTAGATATGCCGCTTATGCTGAATGCAATTAAAACCCATCAGCCAGTTTTGATTTTTCTGGCGTATCCAAATAACCCAACCGGTAATTTATTTTCTGATAGTGATATTGTGCAAATATTAAATGCAGCTGAAGGTCTGGTTGTGGTTGATGAAGCTTACCATCCATTTGCCTGTTGCAGTTTTATGTCACGATTAGGTGAGTTTGATAACTTACTGGTGATGCGCACAGTTTCTAAAATGGGGTTAGCGGGGTTACGTCTGGGATTGTTGGCGGGACCTGATAAATGGATTTCAGAATTTGATAAAATTCGTTTGCCTTATAATATAAATATATTAACTCAGCTTACCGCAGAGTTTGCACTCAAACATGCAGAGGTGTTTGAGCAACAGGCGGCAACAATTCGAGAGCAGCGTGAATGGTTATTCAATGAATTAAGTTGTTTTTCGCAGTTTGATGTTTTTCCGAGTCGCGCTAACTTTATTTTGTTAAGAGTTCTGCAAGGTGATGCTTCGCTTATATTTGAAGACTTGAAAAAACGCGGTATACTAATTAAAAATTCACATTCTGCCGGTGGTATATTAACGCAATGTTTACGTATTACAGTAGGCAAGCCTGAAGAGAATAAGTTGTTAGTTGGTGCGCTTAAAGAATGCCTGTAATTTAACAACAGTCATGCAGTTGTTGCATGACTGAATTTAGATTTATTTTTTACTCTTTTGGTCTTTGTTCTAATATGGCCTGTGTCACAAAACTTTGCCTCTCGCGAATTCCGCTAATCTGAATTTTGTCACCAGGTCTACCATCCGCTATGGCATTTAAAACATCACGAGTATCGCGGATAATATTTTTATCAATGTGCGTGATAATGTCTCCTACTCTTACTCCCGCCATTTCTGCAGGGCCGCGATCAAATACATCGGTTATTAAAACGCCCTGAATATCAGGTAAACCAATACGTTGTAACATTTGTTTGTTTAAATCTACACCTTCTACGCCTAACCAGCCACGAATAACTTCACCATGTTCTATTATCTGTTGCACGACATCCGTTACCAGATTGATAGGTATAGCAAAACTTATACCGAGGTAGTTTCCTGTTTGGCTATATATGGCTGAATTGATGCCGAGTATTTCTCCCTTAGTATTAATTAATGCGCCGCCTGAGTTTCCTCTATTTATTGCAGCATCGGTTTGTATGAAATTTTCATAAGTATTTAAGCCTACTCTATCGCGCCCAGTTGCGCTGATTATGCCTTGAGTAACTGTCTGACCAATTCCGAAGGGGTTGCCTATAGCAAGTACGATATCACCCACTTGTGTTTTATTGCTGTCGGCAATGGTTACCGCTGGCAACTGTTTTAATTGTGTGCTGATAACGGCGATATCTGTGCCCGGGTCGAGGCCGATTATTTGTGCTTCTAACTTGCGTCCATCATGCAGAACGACTTCAATTCTTTGTGCGCCCTCTACAACATGATTGTTGGTTACGATGTAACCTTTCGAGCTAATGATAACGCCGGAGCCCTTGTTGGGTCTTATTTTAGATTTTGCTTTATCTTTTCGTGAGGAAGACTGGTTCTCCGGTAATAAACTTTGTTTTTCTTTGACCAGATGGTATGCGTTTATACTCACTACAGAGACTGCTGCTTTATTTACAGCATCGGCATAACTGTGAGGATTCTTTTTTGGAGGATTAGTTAAACTATCTATATCAAGAGTAGAAAACGTAATAATACCGCCGCCTATTAACAGCCCAATAACAGCCCAGCCTAAAAGAAAACGTGTAGAATGTGATTTATTCATATTTTAAAAAATTTCCAGTTAAACTTTTTCGAGTTTTTTGTCCGAGGAGCGCAAATGACGCAACTTAATACAATTGTAGAGTATTGTAATGACCTGTTACGAATTAATGAGTTCAAAGATTATTGCCCAAATGGTCTACAGGTTGAAGGAGTTAATGAAGTAAGTCGAATTATTTGTGGAGTTACTGCCTGTCAGGCTTTAATTGAATCGGCAATTGAGAAGCGCGCCGATATGCTTCTAGTGCATCACGGTTACTTCTGGAAAAATGAAAATGCAGTGATTACGGGGATTAAACGAAAGCGAATTCAACGTTTACTTGAGCATGATATAAGTTTGCTGGCTTACCACTTGCCACTGGATGCCCACCCTGAGATAGGCAACAATAAAACCCTGGCAGATGTTTTAGGCATTAAAATTAATGGCTGTGTTGAGCAGGGCGACTCAAAAGGTTTATTATGGAATGGTGAGTTGCAATCGGCGGTTAGTGCAAATGATTTATCAAGCCTCATAGAAAGCCGTTTGCATCGTAAACCCCTGCATTTGAGGGATTTCTCAGATAAAAAGATTAAAACCGTTGGCTGGTGTACAGGCGGGGCGCAGCACTATATAGAAGACGCTGCAGCGATGGGTTTGGATGCGTTTATTAGTGGTGAAGTATCAGAGCAAACGTTTCATTTAGCTAAAGAGCTTGATATTCATTATTTTGCTGCCGGACATCATGCAACAGAGTCGTATGGAGTGCAGGCGTTAGCAGAACTTATATCATCAAAATTTACTGTCAACAGTGAATTTGTGGATATACCTAACCCGGTATAAGTGCTGATATTTCAGAGTGCTCGTAATTCTGTCGTTAAGTGATCTAATACCTGGTCTTATTAATTCAGTTAACTTATTGATATACATCATCTTTATGATTTAGTCCTTGGATAAAACCAGTAAATGAAGTATGATACTGCGGCAATTTTTCGTGACCCCGTTTAACTATTATAAGGTTAAGGCAGGGTGTAATTTAATATTGTTTTTTGACTAAAGATGGGTCAGAAAGCTGAATTTCAATCAAATTAGTCTAAGAGAGGTACTCATGACTACAGACGGCGCAGATTTAGCCAAACGCCGCTTTCTGACAAACACCACTGCTGTAATTGGTGCTGTCGGAGCTGGTTTTGTAGCTGTACCCTTCCTTTCTTCCTGGGCTCCAAGTGAGCGCGCCAAAACTGCAGGCGCGCCTGTAGAAGTGGATATCAGCAAGTTAGTTGAAGGTCAATTGTTAACAGTTGAATGGCGTGGTAAGCC
>JAPHRB010000160.1 GCA_026197015.1 Gammaproteobacteria bacterium
AGAGGAGAGTGATAACTGTCTATTAATACGATCTCTTAAAAGTGTGCGATTGGGTATACCCGTTAGTGAGTCATATAGAGTCAGCTGCTCAACTTTTTTATTAGACTCGGAGTATTGTTTGTTTAATCTTTCTAACCGGTTTTTATTGATGATTAAAGCAGATTGAGTTTCTTCCAGTTCTTTTACTGCGAGTGCATTTTCAATCGCAATGCTTACAATTCCAGCAAACATAGTTAACATATTCAGGTCACGCTGGGTGAATTCAAGACCATCTTGTTTATTTATGGCTGCAATGCCACCCAGAAAGTGCTTTCTGCCTTGCAGTGGTACAAGAATTAAAGTTCCAGCTTCTTTTTCCCACTGATTTCGTTCTGTTTCATTTAGTTCATCAAGCACGCCACGCCACCAGGCTTTTTTGTTTTTCCAGACCCAGCCACATACGCCAAAATTCAGAGGCAGCGATTCACCTATTATCTCATCAGTGTTTTTACCTGCGCCAGCACGATAGGTATAGGTTTCATTGTTATTATCAAGAATCGGGATGAGCAATGTTTCAGCATGAACTAACTGAATAGCACGTTTGGCAACAGTATCAAATACTCTTTCGAGGTTTAGCTCACTGGCTATGAGTCGAAAAGTATCCTGGAGTAACTCAATTTCAGATTCTCTGTCCTTTAGTTCTTTTCTGAAATCTATTACATTAGATGTGTTAATAAATTTTTGTGGCACATTAAACACTTAGTTAACATGATATCACATGTATTATAGTACAAATTTATATAAGTGCCTTTGATCAGGATTTATTTAAGTAATAAATACAGTGTAAAAAGATTTAAAATGATTAAAACAGCTGTAATTGACTGCCAGAATATAACAGGGTCTTTTTCAACTAATGGCAGACTGTTTTTCATAAATGAATCATTTGGGTGTGTCAGGTCATGATGAAATTCTGAAAAGCTGTCATAACGTAATCGATGATCAAGGCGTACAGCTTTTTCTATAGCACCGTCTAACCATAATGGAATCATAGGGTTATGCTGTAATGCAGAGGTATATTTTATTTTGCTCATTGAGCGCCAGTTGATATTTTTATCTGACTGGTCTCCATAGGGAAGTTTTCCTGTTAGTACCTCATAAGTGATTACACCTAATGAGAACAGATCTGATTTATTGGTACCGGCTACACCCATTAAATATTCCGGTGCGGTATAATTTTTTGTGCCAAGCAATTCAAGGCGTTCAACGGGTGACGAAATTTCCTGTATTCCAGCTACTTTGACGGCACCTAGATCAATTATTTTCACGCTGCCATCTTCTTTGATCATTATATTATCGGGTTTCAGATCACGATGTAACATTTCAAGCCGGTGCAAACCACGTAAACCATGAATAATCTGTTCAATTATATTGGTGACCTTTTTTATATCAGGTTCTGGGTTCTGTTTTATCCACTCAGCTAATGTTAAACCTTCAATGTATTCAATTAAAAAGTACTGACAGCTACGTTTACGTTTTTGCTCGTACGTGATCATTACATTCGGGTTATGTATCCGTTTACCAGCCCATTCCTCCATATGAAAACGGTCAATATATGAAGGGTCATCATCAAAATTAACCGAGGGTGTTTTCATTAACATGATTTGACCGGTTTCAGTGTCTTCAACCATATATAACTGGGATGTGGAGCTGGAGTTAAGCTCTTTAATTACTTTATAACCATCAATCAGCATATCCGCTGATAAATCAGGAGGGAATGGCAGACGTACCAGATCATTAATAACTTCATTGGCCTGTTGATTCGGCAATTGTTTTATCTGGATGATCTGGCAAGTTACATTATCGTGGCTTCCTTCAGTTAAAGCGGAGCTAACCAGCTTATCGGCTAATACATTAAGGTTGGCAGACTGACTAACAATATTTCGAATTTGCTGGTCTGAGATATAATCGTGTATGCCATCTGTGGTCATAACGAAAACATCATCGGCTTCCAGGCCTACTGATTTGTAATCAATATCTATGTGCAGGTCGACACCAATAGCACGGCTTAAATAATTTTTTTCTTTGGTTATCCAGATACGGTGATCATTGGTGAGTTGTTCAATATTTCCGTCCCGTATACGGTAAATGCGGCTATCACCGATATGTAAAATATGCGCTGTGGTTGATTTAAAAATTAATGCTGAAAATGTAGTGACGTAAGCTTTGGCATGTTCATCTGTGCTTTTTCCATAGAGCCAGCTGTTTAAAGCGGTAAGAACCCTGGCTCCTGATGTTTTAACTGTCCAGCTTTCTGGCGTGCTGTAGTAATCGCTGAAAAAACCCTTAACAACATATTCAGAAGCTTCTTTTGGAAAAGCGCAACTACCCATGCCATCCGCGATAATAGCGGATATACCTTTATTTTCGAGTAGTTGGCCTTCAGGTGTGACAATGCCATATGAGTCTTCATTATTGTCTTTAATGCCCGCGTCTGAACTTTGTGCGATATTAATTTTTAGCTGATTGCTCATATTTTTATTGTCTTGTTAATACAGTATATTACTGGGTTTTTACAGTTATACAGGTTCATTTTCTCGGGGTCAGCTCGCTACTCTGTCAGTTCCTGGTGGTTTGGATTAAGTAGAAAGGGCGCAAAAAACGCGGCCTTTCCCCGATGGAAATGTTCCTTAGCCCTGTTAGTTAATTAAGTTTCAATAACCTGCACAGTACCATCTGGTAATACTTCAGTCATCTTGTTAGAAGGTTCTTTAAGTATGAATACGCTTGCCAGAAAAACAAATGCTGCCGCACCCGCAATCACCAAAAAGAATATTTCTGAAGAAACAAATGAAAGTACGGTTAAGAAAGCAACAGCACCTACATTTCCATAGGCGCCCGTCATACCGGCAATTTGCCCGGTAAGGCGGCGTTTGATTAGTGGAACTACAGCAAAGACAGCTCCGTTACCCGCGTTAACAAATAATGAACAAAAAATAGTGACGGCAATTGCACCAGCAAGTGACCAGCTAGAACTGATTTGACTCATTAGCGCGTAACCAATAATTAGGCAAAACATAATTATAACCAGGGTGCGTTTACGGCCGTATTTATCTGAAATCCAGCCACCCGCAGGCCTCATAATCAAATTTAAACCCGCAAAAATTGATGCAACCAGACCTGCACCAGCAGGCGATAATTGAAAGGTATCCATAAAGAATAAAGGCAACATTGAAATGATTGCAAGCTCAGAGCCAAAAGTAACCATGTATGACAGGTTTAATACGGCTACCTGACTGAACTTGTAACGTTCAATTTCAGGAACCTCTGATGTGAATACATGTGAGTTTACCTGATACATACGGAAAGCCTGAAACAGGTAAAGAGACGCCAGTACAATATATATAGTATTGGTTACACCTGTTTCTAACATGCCGATATTTGATGGGCTTAGTTTCCATGTTAGTACGCCAAGTGCAGCATACATGGGCATATTCATAATTAGATATAAAACGAAATCTGTCTTGCTGGAAATTTCTAAAGCACCACTTTTTTTAGGTTTGAAATAGGTTGATCCTTTAGGTGTGTCAGTAGTGCTAAAGTAATAAATAAAAGAATATACAAAAGCCAGTACGCCTGTGCTGGCTACCGCATAACGCCAGCCATCATCACCACCAATTAATAATGCAATAGTCGGTAAGCTGATTGCGGCGCCGGCAGAACCAAAATTACCCCAACCCCCGTAAATGCCCTGAGCGATACCAGCCTGACGAGCTGGGTACCATTCAGATATCATGCGGATACCGATAACAAAACCGGCACCAGAAAAACCTAGAAGAAAACGCATAATAGCAAGTTGTTCAAAATTTTGTGCTACTGCAAATCCAAAACAGAGCAGGGCTGAAATCATAAGCAGAAAAGAATATATACGCTTGGGCCCGAAGCTATCCACCAGCATGCCAATTATAATCCTCGCTGGAATAGTCAATGCTACATTTAATATAAGTAACGTTTTAATTTGCTGGTCACTTAAACCCATTGTTTCGCGCATGGCTGCTAATAGCGGGGCGTGATTAAACCAGATGACAAAGGTTATAAAAAATGCAATCCATGAAAGGTGCAATATACGAGTATTGCCACTAAACGAAAATATTTTAATACTACTTGAAGTGTTCATTTATTCGTAATCCTGAAATTTATATTTCCTGTCTTATACGCAAAATTAATGCCATTCAATTTATAACAAAATAAAACAAAGACTTAAGTAGTATATTTCTTTATGAAATTTTTTTTGTGCACAATATCAGTGCAAAAGATGAGGCTTTGATAAATAACGCTATCGGTATGGTGTTTTTTGGTGCAGAAAAACCTGTTTTTAAAATATGAGATGGTGTTAAGGCATAAAATTTACAGTGTTATACATAAAATAAGCATTTAACTAAATGCTGTATTAAGGTGCGACGCACTATATTGGGGCGACTACAACTAATTCTAAGTATGTTTTAAAAGTAAAAAACAATAATTTATACATATAATTCAATGTGTTAGCATGTTTATGTGTTGTTGGCATGTTTAATGCTCTATTGAATTTAATTAATAAATTAGCCTCATCGATGGAGTCAGCACATGAAAGAAAAACTAGTCGTTATTGGTAATGGTATGGCAGGTATGCGTACTGTTGAAGAACTGCTGGAAATTGCACCAGACAAGTATGAAATTACTGTCTTTGGCGCAGAAAATTACGGTAACTACAATCGCATTCTTTTATCTCCTGTTTTATGTGGTGAAAAGACTATTGATGAAATCATGTTAAATGATGAGCAATGGTATGAAGATAACAATGTGACTTTACATAAGGGTGTGAAAGTAACGTATGTTGATCGTAAGTCATGTACGGTTACAGCAGATAATGGTACAACCCAGACTTATGATCGACTATTGATTTCAACCGGTTCAGATCCTTTTATTATTCCTGTTCCAGGGCATGATCTTCCAGGTGTTATTGGTTTCCGCGATATTAAAGATGTGGATGCCATGATTGAAACATCTAAAACCAGGAAAAGAGCAGTTGTTATCGGTGGCGGCCTTTTAGGTTTAGAAGCTGCTAATGGTTTAATTAAGCAGGGCATGGATGTAACGGTTGTCCATTTAATGGACTGCTTAATGGAACGTCAGTTGGATGATATATCTGGTGAGATGTTAAAGAAATCATTAGAAGCTCAGGGTATGAAGTTTAAGATGAAATCTTCAACAACTGAGATACAGGGTGATGGTAAAGTTGAGAAAATTATTTTTTCTGATGGCTCAGAAATAGAAACAGATTTAATCGTTATGGCAGTCGGTATTCGTCCGAATATTGAGCTAGCTAAAAAGATTGGTCTGCATTGTGAACGAGGTATAGTCGTAAACGATACGTTACAGACCTATGATCCAAAAATTTATGCAATCGGTGAATGTATTGAACACCGAGGTATGCTTTATGGTTTAGTTGCGCCGTTATTTGAAATGGCAAAAGTCTGTGCGAACCATCTTGCTGAATATGGGATTGGTATTTATACCGGAACAGTAACTTCAACGAAATTAAAAGTTACAGGAATAGATTTATTCTCTGCGGGTGATTTCAGAGGTGATGAAACTACAGAAGATATAGTAGTACGTGATGCAAGTCGTGGTGTTTATAAAAAGATTGTAATTAAAGATGAAAAGATCATAGGTGCAGTTTTATACGGCGATACCATTGATGGTTCCTGGTATATCAAGTTAATGCGTGAAGCTACTAATATCACAGATATTCGTGATGCATTAATGTTTGGTCAAGGTCACCTTGGTGACTCTGGTCATGGTGGTAATGTCGTTGCTAACATGTCGGATGATGCAGAAATTTGCGGTTGTAATGGTGTAACAAAAGGTGATGTGGTTAATGCTATTACGGTTAAGGGTTTATTCACATTAGAAGATGTACGAGCACATACTAAAGCATCCTCATCTTGTGGTTCATGTACAGGTTTAGTTGAGCAGTTATTAGAAACAACTTTAGGTGGTGATTATGCAGCACCTGAAGCTAAATCCATTTGTGGCTGTACTGAACATAGTCATGACTATGTTCGTGAACAAATTCGAAATCAAAAGTTAACCTCAATTTCTGATGTATATAAAAAGCTAAACTGGAAAAATAACGATGGCTGTGCAGCTTGTCGTATGTCAGTTAACTATTATGTAATCAGTACATGGCCTGAAGAATCAAAAGATGATTATCAGTCACGTTTCATTAATGAACGTGCTCATGCAAATATTCAGAAAGACGGTACATACTCAGTTATTCCACGTATGTGGGGTGGTATGACAACTCCCAAAGAATTACGTGCAATTGCAAATGTTGCTGAAAAATTCGATTTAGATACGGTTCACGTAACTGGTGGTCAGCGTATTGGCCTGTATGGTGTTAAGAAAGAAGAATTGCCTTTAATCTGGAAAGACTTAAATGATGAAGGTCTTGTATCTGGACATGCATACGGCAAAGCTTTACGAACAGTTAAAACCTGCGTTGGTAAAGAATGGTGTCGTTTTGGTACTCAGGATTCAACAGGTATTGGCATAAAGCTTGAGCAATTAAGCTGGGGTTCATGGATGCCGCATAAGTTTAAGATGGCGGCGTCTGGATGTCCGCGTAATTGCGCAGAAGCAACTATCAAAGATTTTGGTGTGGTTTGCGTTGATTCAGGTTATGAATTACATATTGGTGGTAATGGTGGTATTAAGGTTCGTGCAACTGATTTTTTAACACGCGTTGATACGGAAGAAGAAGTGCTGGAGTATGCAGCTGCTTTCTGTCAAATATATCGTGAAGAAGCACGATATCTGGAACGTACTGCGCCATGGATTGAACGTGTAGGTTTTACGTATGTTAAAGAAAGTATCGTAGATGATGTTGAAAAGCGTAAGCAGCTGGCCGAACGCTTTAAGTTCTCGCAGAAAGTGACCAGGTCGCAGGATGATCCGTGGACTGATCGTTCAACAAATGGTGTTGACGCGCATGAATTTACGCCGCTTAAAGTTATTGGTTAATGTAAATTTAAAGCTAATTAATATTCGCATTTATATAAAAGTTTAGAAGTGAGTCATCACATTCATGCGATAAAAACAGATTAAAAGTTGAGGTACATAATATGTCAAGTTGGATTGAAGTCGGTTTAGTAGAAGATATTCCAGTGTTAGGTGCACGTGTTGTAAGAAATGGTGAGAATGACATTGCTGTATTTCGTAATAGCAATGACGAAATATTTGCAGTAAATGATAGTTGCCCGCATAAAAAAGGCAAGCTGTCTCAGGGGATTGTGCATGATAAATCAGTAACCTGTCCATTACATAACTGGAAAATAGATTTAACTAATGGTGAAGCATTAGGCCCGGACATAGGTTGTACAGGACACTATGCAACTAAAATCGAAGGTGGAAAAATATTAATAGAACTAAAATAACCTGACTGACATCTAAATTAAAATTGATATTTTAAAGTACTAACATTTGGTTTAGAGATGTCTGATAAAAATTATAAAATCATGGAATTAGTCGCTTATGTTATTCGGCCGCAATAAAAAGAATCCTGTTAAAATTGTTGATAAAGGTGTAGTTGAATGGAAATATACAACCTGTGGATATTGTTCAACCGGTTGCTCTATTGAAGTTGGTATTAACGGGCTAGGCGAGGCAGTATCTTCACGTGGAGTAGGTGGAGCAGATGTTAATCGCGGCAAACTTTGTATTAAAGGTATTTTTGAACACGAATTATTTAAAACAGAAGGTCGTGGTAGAACACCGCTAGTTCGTAATTCGCGACTCGATGAATATCAAGATACTGATTGGAATTCTGCTCTAGATAAAATGGCTGAAAATATTAAATCCATTCAAACAGATCATGGACGTGATGCGTTTGCTGTTGTCTCTACCGGGCAAATTTTAACAGAAGAATTTTATGCTTTAGGTAAATTAACCCGTGGTGCAATTGGCACTAATAATTATGATGGTAATACAACGTTATGTATGGCATCTGCTGTATCGGGTTATAAACGGTCATTTGGTCAGGATGGACCTCCTGGTTGTTACGAAGATTTTGAAGAAACAGAATGTTTATTAGCGTTTGGATCTAACCTTCCAGAACAACATCCAATTATATACTGGCGCATGAAAGAGGCCATGGAAAAACACAAATTTCCATTAATCGTAGTTGATCCACGAGTTACTATGCTGGCGCAATTTGCAGATATGCATTTAGCTATTAATCCCGGAACAGATGTTGTTTTATTGAACTCCCTTGCATTTGTAATTATTGATGAAAACCTTGCAGATATGGATTACGTCGAAAAACATACAAACGGTATGGAAGAGTTCCAGTCGATTGTAGCGGATTATGATCCCGTATCGGCATCTAAAATTTGTGGTATTGATGAAGACACTATTCGTAATGTTGCACGCTTGTATGCGAAAGCAGGTAAAGCAATGTCTATTTGGACAATGGGTATAAATCAAAGTACTCATGGTTCTGATGGTGTTGTAGGTATTAATAACTTAAATTTAATTACCGGAAATATTGGTAAACCCGGTGGTACAAGTTTGTCTATTACCGGTCAAAGTAATGCAATGGGAACACGCGAATGGTCATCTTGTTCGGGTTTGCCCGGTCATCGCGCTTTAGAAAATGCAGACCATAGACAGGAAATAGCTGATTATTGGGGTATCGATCCTGAATTTTTACCTAAACAACGCGGACTATTTCAAACAGATATATTTCCTGCCATTGAAACAGGTCAAATTAAAGGTTTATGGTTAATTGGAACAAACCCAATGACATCAATGCCAAATACGTCACGTATTAGAAAAACATTAGAAAAATTAGATTTTCTTGTCGTTCAGGATGCGTATGAAGATGTAGAAACTACAAAATACGCGCACATGTTTTTACCCGCTGCAATCTGGGCTGAGAAAGATGGTTGTTTTACTAATACAGAGCGCCGTGTAAACCGTGTAACTAATGTTGCTAAACCATTTAAAAATTCAAAACCTGATTTATGGATTTTTAGTAATTTATCTAAGCGTTTTGAAAATGGTTTGAAAATGAAATTTTCTGAAAATGCAGAAGATATGTTTGAAGAGATGAAAGAGTTATCTAAAGGCGAGCATCGTAATTTAGATATTTCTGGTATGAGTTACGATAAAATTGAAAAAAATCGTGGTTTACAGTGGCCTTGTCGAGAAGGTGACGAGAAGGGGGCGCAGCGTTTGTATAGCGATGGTAAATTCCCTCATGCTGACGGTAAGGCTAAAATTATTCCATTACCATTTGTTGATAATAATGAACGTCCTGATACTGAATATCCATTCTGGTTAAATTCAGGTCGAGTAGTTGAGCATTTTCATACCCGTACTCGTACTGGAAAAATTGGCAATCAAAATAAATTCTCACCCACACCGTATATGGAAATGAATCCAGACTCTGCTGCCGAGTTAGGTATTGAACATCAAACTTATGTGCGTTGTGTTTCACGTCGTGGTGATGCAGTTGTGATGGTACAGTTAACGCAACGTATTCCACGAGACATGGTGTTTATACCTTTTCATTTTCATGATTGTGTTAATCGACTCACACTTGGTTTGCTTGATCCGCATTCTCGTCAACCTGCATTTAAACAAAATGCAGTACGTATTGAGCAGGTAGATCAGAAAGAAGCCGCACAACGAAATGTTGAAGCTAGAGGCTATTAACGAGTGTAACTGATCTGAAAACCGGCCTTCGCCGGAATGATATATTAATAGATAACAACACTTGCTTATTATAAAGCAATAAAAACGAAGAAAAATTATGTTCCAGGTAAGAAACGACGAACCACAATATGCATTTTTGAAAGATGAAACTATTAAAGAAACCAATTGTTATGGTAAACCTATACAAACGGTTGATGATAGTAGTGGGCTTCATGGTAAAAGCCTGAACATAAATTTAGATGCAGAAATTGGTGAGAACCCTAATCGTTACAAACAGCATGGTTTTCATTTTACGGCTGATAACTGTATAGGTTGCCATGCCTGTGAAGCAGCCTGTAGTGAAAAGAATGATAACCCTGCACATATCGCTTTTCGTTCAGTCGGTTATGTAGAAGGCGGTACATACCCTGATTTCAAACGCCTGAATATTTCAATGGCCTGTAATCATTGTGATGACCCGGTTTGTTTAAAAGGTTGTCCTACACGTGCGTATACAAAATTTGCTGAGTATGGTGCTGTGTTACAGGATCCAGATATCTGTTTTGGTTGTGGTTACTGTACCTGGGTTTGCCCGTACAATGCTCCACAGCTTGATCCGGTTAAAGGGCAGGTTAGCAAATGTAATATGTGCGTTGACCGTTTAGAAGTGGGTTTAAAACCCGCCTGTGTATCAGCCTGTTTAGGAAATGCATTGAATTTTGGTGTGATAGAAAATACACCAGAAAATAGAGAGCAGGCAAAAGTGGAGATTCCCGGTTTCCCTCGCACAGATATTACAAATCCCAATATACGCTTTCAGCAGACACGTGATATGCCGAATGAAATGACACGTACTGATAGTATGTCAGTTAAGTACCATAAAGATATTAAAACAGGTGTATTTGAGCCTGTTGTCGATAAAAAGAAAGGGCTTAAACGCAGTTGGAGTTTCGATAAATTAAGGTCTCGTGAAGATCCCTTAGTTATATTCACGCTGGTTTCTCAAGCGGTTATCGGCGCATTCCTGTTTATGTTCCTGGGAAATCTTGCGGGCATAGAATCAGTTGTACAGATTGTTAATTCATCAGCATACCTGCCAATGATTTTTGTTTTGTTAGGTATGGAAGCTGTAGCGTTGTTTTTATCAACTATGCATTTAGGTAAACCACTGCGGTTTTATAGAGCATTTAATAATCTTAAATACTCACCTGTAAGTAGAGAAGTAGCTGGAATTGCAGTTTTCTTTAATAGTCTTGGCGCACATTTTCTTGCGTTGTTAGTTAATTCTCAGATAACAGGGGTTGATCTGCTACAACAGGCGGCTACTTTCTTTGCATATGCAGCAGCGATATCAGGACCAGTTGCGATTTATTTTATGCATAAAATTTATCGTATAGAAGCACGTCCTTTCTGGAATCATTGGCAAGTGTTAACTGCGTTTTATGGAAATATGTTCACTCTTGGAAGTTTGATTACCGGTTTGTTTTTTGTGCCCGTATTTCTGTTTAATAATTTACCTGTTACAGATTTATTACAATTAGTAGCCGGTTTGATGTTTGTCGGACTCGTGGTTGAGGTGATTGGTCATTATTTTCATGCTAAACACATGAATGTGAAAGGCCGTGAAGGTGCAGTGTCTTATTATGAGCAGGTAACCACTTTTGGTAAAACGAATCTGCTTAGGCATGGCCTGATATTGATTAATATATTAGTGGCAATGGCTTTGATGCTTGTTGAACAGGTTGCTGTTTTAACATTCATAGTTTGGGCAGCATTATCACTAAGTGTCTTGACTGCTTCATTAATCAGTCGGGCCATGTTTTATGTAATGGTTGTACCAACCACAATGCCTGGTGCATTTTTCTGGAAAAACAAAGGTTTTGAAGAGCATGCACGTGAAACGGGTTTGGCGAGTGTTGTACAGGCCGGTATTATCGCAGATACACATTAATTAATTGTACAGATTTATTTAGGAGCTGTTATGGCTGGAAAAATTTATTACCCCAATATGCAAACTCAAACAACGGTTGTTGATGGTGTAGAAATTTTACTGGATGGAGAAGGGTATTTACTAGATCTTGATGAGTGGTCTAAGAATTTTGTCCATGTTCGTGCAGAGTATGAAGAGCTGGAGTTAACAGCTGAACATTGGCAAATAATTAATTATATTCGAGACTATTACAAGCAAAATAATGTTCAGGCTCCTGTTAGAGATATGATTCGGCATTTTAAAAAGATCTGGGGCAGGGAAAAAGCCAATACTCGTTATTTGCATAAAATATTCCCGTTAGGTGGACCTCAAAAACAGGGTAATCGCCTTGCTGGGGTTCGTAAGCCTAAGGGAGAGCACTAGTAACAAACAATGAGGCTGGAGTTATAATGAAAAATAAACTAAATAATATATTTTCATATATCGAATCGGGCCTTATTGAACGTACTATTCCAGTACGTTTGTCTTTACTTGCTGCTTTGAGTGGTGAGCATTTATTACTTTTAGGCCCGCCTGGAACAGCCAAAAGTGAACTGGCTCGTAAACTATGCCATGTATTTTCAAATATAAACTATTTCGAGCGTTTACTGACCCGTTTTTCAGTACCGGAAGAACTGTTTGGTCCTTTATCTATTAAAGCTCTTGAAGAAGATAGATATCACCGATTAACAAAAAGTTATCTGCCAGATGCCAGTATTGCATTTATTGATGAAATATTTAAAGCCAATAGCGCGATTCTAAATTCTTTATTAACTATTTTGAATGAGCGTGAATTCGATAATGGTTCTGACAGAGTTAAAGTCCCTTTAATTAGTGTTGTAGCCGCTAGTAATGAAACCCCAGAAGAGGAGGGGCTTGGCGCCCTTTACGACAGATTTCTGGTTCGTTATTACGTAACACCAGTTAGTGATGCGGGATTTGAATCGTTATTAAATATTACAGATGAATCTAAGGGGGATTTCGATTTCTTAGAAAAAATCACTTCTTCGGACATTGAAAAGATAAATGCAGGCTCCGCTTCAATTACTTTAAATGCTGAAGTAAGCGGACTATTCTGCAATTTACGTAACTATCTCATCGAAAAATCAATTTATATATCGGACCGCAGATGGCGAAAGGCATTAAATCTATTAAAGGTATGTGCTTTTACGAATAATAAAAACTCTATTGATAAATGGGATTGCCTGTTACTAACTCACTTAATGTGGCAACACCCTGATCAAATTAAAGATCTAAACAACTGGTTTATAGATTCGCTTAATCTGGATATTAAATCCTCAGTTAAAAGAATTGAGAAACTTGTTCTAACCTGGGAACAACAGTTAAATGACGATGCAGAAAAATATACACAAAAATCAAACTCTCATGGTGAGTATTTATATAAAACGCCAGAGGGTAAGTTCACCACGCAGCATGAACGTGTAACTCTGGCCGAACGTGATGGTGAGGTTTTATACCTGTCACCAGCGGATCAGAATAATGATCGTACTAATAATGGTAATGGTTATACTTTAATTGATTTAGAAGATAAATATTTTGATGATAAATTTAAGCAAACGCATTTAGATGGTCGATGGATCGATATTCAGAACTATATTAACAATACCCAAAATCGTCTTGTTAAGAGGTTGGATTTTGAAGCAGTGGTTGAGCCATATTATTTTACAAAAGATTACATTACAAACCAGCGAACTGAATTGCTAGAAGTTATTTCTGATGTAAAATCAATATATGATAATTTCACCACTATCTTCGATGAGGTGTCTGATGTGCTAAACGATCACCTGTGGCATTCTGGTGGAATTCTGGCAGATGTATATAACGAATTTAAAGAAATGACTCCTAAACTGATTGATTATAACCAGCGACTACAAACTCTTCTTAGCGTAAATGAATCTTTAAATACTATAGAAAAAACTCAGACTATCAGTAATTGATATTTGTTATGTCAAAATTAGATGTAATATCATTAAATTATTTAGATAGTATCCCGGATGCAATTTATCAACGGGTTATTACGCATCAATATAGACCTTCTTTTGATTATTCTCATTTATGCAGTTTGCAACAAAGAGTAACTGGTATTTTAGATATTAAACAGCAGTTATTAAATGCTGATCCGGTTAGCATGTTATCTTTACAGTCCTGGCTTGATTCAAATTTGGCTGAAATACTTTATACTAAATTAACAGATAAAAAATTACTAAAAAATACGTTTAATAATGTATCATATACAAATGATGTTCTATTATATGTGCTTAACGTGCTTGATAGTATTGAAGAGGCATTTCCTCAAGAGGCAAGTAGGTCGTTAAGTAATGAACAGACTGCTGCTGAACAGAAAGAACACACTAAGCAAGAAAATGTATACAGCAAAGATATAAACCAGCAGTTAACAGAAGATGACTTGCAAGTCATTAATCAGTCAATGGATGACATCAATAAATCCTTTGCACTTCAACGTGAAACAGGCTGGGATTTATCAAAAGGTATAGAGTTTAAATCAGATATAAAATTACTTATTAACACTCATCGTATTATTAAAAAATCTACTCAGCTTCAATCAATCATTCGATTAATCGGGCGACAACAGACAGAATATGTAGAAAAACATAAAAAAACTGGGTTAAATCACAAACAGTCTAAGAATCTAAATAATACAATACTAGATGTAGATGAGCACTCTATTAACAGTGTAACAGGTATCTGTTATGGTGATGACATAGCAAGAATGACCTCATCTGAATTAGCCATATTAGGTAATTCTAAACTTAAGTTTCTTTGGCACGCTAAACTGTCAGAGCGCCAATTGACTAATTACCATTTTCAGGGTTTGCTGTCTTCTCATGTGCCTGAAATTCAATCTTCCTCATATAATCATGATAGGCAGGATGAAGAGCCTTCGAAATTAAAAGGACCTATGGTTCTCTGTGTAGATACATCAGCATCAATGAAAGGGCGATCTGAATCTATAGCTAAAGCCATTGCACTTGAAGCTATGCGGGTTGCATATTTAGAAAATAGAGCCTGTTATCTGTTTTGCTTTAGTGGGCCTGATGAAGTTATTCAATTAGAATTAGATTTTCATGCGGGCTGGAGTTCAATAATCGAATTTTTACAGCTATCATTTAATGGGGGTACTGATATAAATAATGTTCTTCTTCAATCGTTGAAAGTGCAGGATAATCACTCATGGAGTAAAGCAGATATTGTATTAATAAGTGATGGACGTTTTAGTCTGGATGATCTAATTATTAGTAAGCTAAATAATGTAACAAATGGATTAAGGGTTTATGGTATACAACTTGGTAAATGGCGTACAGATGCGTTTAGAGGTATATGTCATAGGGTATTTGATTTAAGTAATGTTTAAAGATAATCCGTTAATTTTAACTGTTTTAAGTGCATTGAAAGAATCAGATAGCTCATTAAGTCTCTATCAGTTAATGAAAATATTAGAAAACACTGGTTTTGATTTAGAAAGATCGAGTAAAGAAACTAGTTATGATATGAGAATTTTTAGAAAAAACTTTGTTGTCATGAATGCCTTATATCAACTAAAAAAGGATATGCTTGACTCGGGTTATTCCCTGTTTATTTCTTCATTAAAGATTGAGTTAATCGCTCAGAATGGGGTTGAAAATCGGTCTCTAATCATTGATTCCGCTGAAGATTTACTAACGCAGGAGGCTTTAAGTGCTTATTACCTCAACTGGGATAACTATAACTCTATAGATGATCAGGGGGTTGTGGATTTACTGAAAAGCTTCTGGAATTCATATACCGATTATAACCAAAGGCATTTTCAAGTAGACAAACGGCTAGACTCTTTACAGGTACTCGGGTTAGAATCTTCAGCAAGTTGGAAAGATATTCAACAAACTTATAGGCAGTTAGTAAAAGTTTACCATCCAGATAAGGGTGGAAATAGCCTTAAATTTATTAGGATCAGAGAAGCTTACCTTATTCTCAAACTCACGTTGATCAAGAGCCACTAAAGTGGCCCGACATTTGCTTTGTTACTTTCGAGTAATAATTCGGCAAGAAAGTATATTTGTTTTTACTTATATAAGATTTGCTTTATAAACTAACATTATCGGTGTAATCAAATGACATTAAAAGAACGTTTTCTTGAAGCAGTTTCAAATGGAGACCTTGGTGAAGTAGATGACTTTGGTGTGGTGGTAAGTCTAAAAGAATTTAAATTATATTTTCAAGATGTAAAATCTGACTATATAAATTCATTTTTACCGGCAGCAGTAATTGAGACAGGGCAATACAGTACTACTCATACTAAATATCTTTTTAGAATTAGGAAAGGTACCTATCGTGTACACCCTGATGCTATTGAAGAGCATATTGAGTCGGGATATGTTGATGAGTTGCCGATGGGGCATTTAAATAATAAGGTTGAAGAAGCGATGATGCAATATCAGAGTTACCGCGTGAACTAAATAAAATCATCAAGTTTAAACTATCAAAGCCATGTCTCAAGACGTGGCTTTTTTATTGTGTATAGTTATATTAGAATTGAGGTAGTATTATAACAGGCAATGAATTATATGAATAAGAGATTAAAACTCATATGAGTTATATAGACAGTTTTGTCAAAAAAGAATCATCTGCCGGAATTTTGCTAATCTTTGCCACTATTTTGGCGTTAATCCTCAAGAACTCAATACTATCTGAACTTTATTCCGCATTTCTGCATACGCCTGTCGAAGTAAGATTTGGCTCCTTAGAGATAGCCAAACCCTTGCTGTTATGGATTAATGACGGATTGATGGCAATATTTTTTTTACTAATTGGCCTTGAAGTTAAAAGAGAATTACTTGAAGGTCATTTATCTTCCTTATCTCAAGTCTCACTACCTGCAATAGCTGCTTTAGGGGGCATGGTTGTACCGGCATTAATTTATGTCTGGTTCAATATTGGAGATGAGCAAGGTATGCGTGGTTGGGCGATTCCTACAGCTACGGATATAGCATTTGCTTTAGGTATTCTTTCATTGTTAGGTAATCGTATACCTGTTTCTTTAAAAATATTTCTAATGGCACTGGCAATTATTGATGATTTAGGTGCAATTGTTGTTATAGCACTTTTTTATACTGTTGAGTTGTCAACTCATTCAATAATTGTCGCTGCTCTGGCAATAACGTTATTAATTATTTTAAATAGAGCAGGTGTTATTAAAAAAGCGGCTTATGTAATAGTAGGTATTGTTTTATGGGTTAGTGTATTGAAATCAGGCGTACATGCTACATTAGCAGGTGTTGTGCTGGCCTTTTGTATTCCATTAAGAGCAAAAGATGAAAAAGGTAATGATTTCTCTCCCTCAAAAGATATAGAGCATGATTTACATTACTGGGTGGCGTTTTTTATACTGCCCCTGTTCGCATTCGTAAATGCAGGTGTAGATTTACGTCAAATTTCAATAGACCAGATGTGGGGCCCGGTTCCTATGGGAATAATCTTAGGTTTGTTTCTGGGTAAACAGCTGGGGGTGTTTGGATTTAGCTGGTTAGCCATAAAACTTAAATTGGCCAGGCTACCTGAAAACTCTAGCTGGATGAAATTATATGGAATATCTGTTTTAACCGGAATTGGTTTTACCATGAGTTTATTTGTTGATTCTCTGGCTTTTGAAGATGATACCCTGTATCAACAAGCAGATAAACTGGCAGTTTTAATTGCTTCATTTTCGGCTGGAATATTTGGTTATCTCATTTTACGTATGACTAAAGTTGTAAAAGAGTAATGTCGTGAATAGAACAATAATTAAAAAGAGCATTGTCTCGTGTTTATTATTACTGTTTATATTTCTTTCATATTCACATGTATTAGATAACGTGGCAGAAAATTATACAGAAGCAGGTATTGAACGATCCTTGATAACATTTGCTATTTCAAGAAGTTTAAATGGAGTGATATCAGTTGCTCAGGGTACAGAGGTTGCACTTTCTCCAGCAGGTGTAGGTTTAACTTTTACACCAGGACAAATTCTTGATCCAGTTAATGATTTAATAGAAAGATTTTCATGGGTTGTTATGGTAAGTGGCGCATCTTTAGGGATTCAACGACTATTTCTTGAAATTACCTCATCTATATTCGTAAGTGGTGTTCTGTCTATTTTAGGCATATTGTGTATTTTGAATATGTGGAGAATTTTTGATAAATTTAAGATTAAATTTATACCTGTCTCTATTATAAACAAAAGTTTTGTATTGCTCGTTTTTATAAGGTTTTCAGTTCCCGTTATTGCCCTGATAAACGAAGGTTTATTTTTAAGTTATCTTCAACCTCAGTTCAATGAGGCGCAGAGCCAGCTGGAAAATGCATCCGTTCAGATTAGAGAAATTAATGAGTCATCACAAAAAAATATTGATGTGGAGGGTGAGGGTTTATTGAATCAGGTTGGGCGATGGATGGACCAGACCAGGCAGAGTCTTGATATTGAACAACAAATGAATTCATTAAAGCAGGCTGCATCAGATATGAGTCATCAGGTGGTGAATTTGATTGTTGTTTTTGTTGTGCAGACGATTATTTTTCCTTTGTTGTTTTTGTGGTTGATGATACAGGGGGCAAAAGGGGTTATTAGGAATATTTCGGTTTGATTTTTAGGGTTCTGTTGGGTATTTGTGGTTTTTTTCGGTTAGAGTTTTTGCAAGCTCTTATTTTTATGGGAATTAGAATTCTGTGGTGTCGCCTTTTGGTTATTAGCTCGCTCTAGTCTTCATGGGAACTAGGTTTCTGTGTAGTCGCCGCGCTGGCGAGTTACTTTCTTTTCAACAGCAAAAAGAAAGTAACCAAAGAAATGCCGCCCTTTATTCGCTTGTTCTCATTAAAAAGCTAATGAGAATACCC
>JAPHRB010000164.1 GCA_026197015.1 Gammaproteobacteria bacterium
CAATGTTAGTTGGCGTGGTTATTACTACTGCTCAAGCAGCTCAAACTTATTTACCTTTTGCACTTGCATCAAATAATGCTGGAACAGTTGCAGATAAAATTGAGGCTACAAAAAAATCATTATCTGATAATGGTTTTGAAATTGCGGGTGAGTACTCACCTTATAAAGGCGCACATATAATTGTTGTTACAAATGCTGAACTTAAAAAAGCAGCTGCTTCTCAACCACGTGGTGGTTATGTTGCTGCACAGCGTATCTCTTTAACTGAACTAGGCGGCAAGGTTCAGGTTTCTTATACAAACCCGGTTTATATGTCATATGCATACCGCGTTAATAATAAACTACCTCAAACAACAGCTGCTTTGAAAAAAGCTCTGGGTCATATTCAGGATTTTGGTCCTGCTGAAGCAATGGATTCAGATGATCTAAATGATTACCACTATACATTTGGTATGGAGTATTTTGATGAGCCTTTAGAGTTAAATTCAAAGGGCAGTCATGATGCAATGGTTGCTGAAATTGAAAAGAACCTGGGTGCTAAAAGAAATGGTGCGGCTCAAGTTTATAAAATTAACATCCCCGGTACTTCACAAACTTTGTTCGGTGTAGCTATGAAAGCGCCAAACGAAGGTAAGAAGTATATGGATGATGGTTTCATTATGAGCGAAATCGACTTCAAACCATTACGCTCAACAGCTCATCTGCCTTATGAAATTCTGGTAAATGGTAAACAGGCTGAAGCATTACATGCGCGTTTCCGTATTGCTATTAACTTTCCTGATCTGGCTATGATGGGTGACAATAGCTTTATGAACATTATGGCAACACCCGATGCGATCCGTGATGTGTTATCAGCGGTAGCCGGTGGTGAAATAGAAGATGAAGACTTCTAATTAATTTAGTTGTTGATGTCTATTAATGAAAAAGCCCGGTTTACCGGGCTTTTTCTATTTTGGTCAATATGAATGAGATGTCTAAAGAGTAAAAAACGTTTGAGTGGCTGTAATTTAAGAAAACCAGTGCCAAAAACGCTAAGTGGCTTTAATGAGCTCTCGGGGAGGGCTAATTGAGTAATAAAGATGAAGCTGGAAGCCTCGATACCCATATATAAAGTGGCGTGACCTGAGTATTAATCTAGGTTAAACTACGCGGCTTGCATATTCTTAAGTACAAAAAGTATATGATTTATAAGGTTTTTCAAGGTTCTACTGTTTAATTCGGTAAACCTGAGGGCCTGTAATTTAACAATTAATAATTTTGGAGACATTTAAGGTGGAATTGACCGGTGCTGAAATTGTTGTTCAAAGCCTCATAGAAGAGGGTGTAGAACATCTGTTTGGTTACCCTGGTGGTGCTGTTTTGCATATTTATGATGCAATTCACCAGCAGGAACAACTACAGCATATACTCGTTCGTCATGAGCAGGCGGCAACGCATGCGGCGGACGGTTATGCCCGTAGTACAGGCAAACCTGGCGTCGTCCTGGTCACCTCCGGCCCCGGTGCTACCAATGCAGTAACCGGTATTGCGACAGCTTATATGGATTCGATTCCCATGGTTGTTCTCACAGGTCAGGTGCCTCGCCCCTTAATTGGTAATGATGCGTTTCAGGAAGTTGATTCTGTAGGCATCACTCGTCCTGTGGTTAAACATAACTTCCTTGTTGAAGATGTTAAAGACCTGGCAACAATCATTAAAAAAGCATTTTATGTGGCGACTACTGGTCGCCCCGGCCCTGTTGTGGTGGACATACCAAAAGATATTACAGCGCATAAAACAGAATTTTCTTATCCACGTGATATCAAAATTCGCTCGTATCATCCAACAACAAAAGGTCACTCAGGGCAGATTAAAAAGGCATATGAGTTAATTCTTGAAGCTAAGAAGCCCATGATATATACCGGTGGCGGTGTTATTTTAAGTGATGCCAGTGAAGAGTTAATTAAGTTCACCAGGTTACTGGGTGCGCCAATAACCAATACGTTAATGGGTTTAGGGGCATATCCTGCAAATGATAAACAGTTTGTAGGCATGCTGGGTATGCACGGAACCTATGAAGCCAATATGGCTATGCATAACTCTGATGTGCTGATAGCAATCGGTGCACGCTTTGATGACCGTGTAACCGGTAACCTTGAAAAGTTTTGCCCGGATGCACGAATAATACATGTGGATATTGACCCGGCGTCTATTTCAAAAAATGTAACAGTTGATGTGCCTATTGTAGGTGATGTTAAAGACGTTGTTATTGAGCTTAATAAATTAATAGAAGCGTCTGATCAGCGACTAGAGGGTGCCGCGTTATCAACATGGTGGCAGCAAATAGAAGAATGGCGTGCTCAGGATTGTTTAAAATTCAATCGTGATACAGGCACAATCAAACCTCAGTTTGTTGTTGAGCAATTACATGACGTAACTGAAGGCAATGCCTTTGTAACATCAGATGTTGGGCAGCATCAAATGTTTGCCGCTCAATATTATGGTTTTAATAAACCTCGTCGCTGGATTAATTCTGGTGGCCTGGGCACTATGGGCTTTGGCTTGCCAGCAGCAATAGGTGTGCAAATTGCGCACCCGGGTGAGCAGGTTGCCTGCATAACAGGTGAAGGCAGTATACAAATGTGTATTCAGGAGTTATCAACCTGTTTGCAATACAGTACGCCTGTTAAAATCATTAACCTGAATAACGGTTTTCTGGGTATGGTTCGCCAGTGGCAAGAATTCTTTTATGATCGTCGCTACGCGAGTTCTTATGTTGATGCATTGCCTGACTTTGTTGCGCTTGCTGAAGCATATGGCCATATTGGTATCCGAATTGAAAAACCGGAAGATGTACGCCAGGCCATTGAAGATGCTTTTGGTAAATATAAAGATCGTACGGTATTTCTCGATTTCATTATTGATAGAGAAGAAAACGTATATCCCATGATTCCTGCTGGTGCAGGCTTAAATGAAATGATCCTGGTTTAGCTGGGCCAAGTTATGAATAAACATATTATTTCTTTATTATTAGAAAACGAATCCGGTGCATTATCACGTGTTGCCGGTTTGTTTTCGGCACGTGCTTACAATATTGAGTCATTATCTGTAGCGCCTACAGATGATGCTACTTTATCTCGAATGACAATTGTTACTTCAGGTACAGATCAAATTGTTGAGCAAATACAAAAACAGCTTAATAAGTTAGTTGATGTAGTAAAACTGGTTGATTTAACCGAGTCAGAGCATATTGCGCGAGAACTAATGTTAGCTAAAGTAGAAGCGATTGGTGATGCGCGTGATGAAGTCAAACGTCTGGTCGATATCTTTAACGGCAAGGTCGTTGATGTAACTGATACGACATATACAGTAGAAATTACTGATACACGTGAAAAGCTAGATTCTTTTATAACGTCATTATCCAGTATAAAAATTCACGAAGTGGTGCGCTCAGGCGCAATTGGCATTTCCAGTGGCGAAAATATACTCGCCATTTAAAACATTTTATTATTTAAATTTTCTGAGAGCAGAACTATGAGCTTAAATATTTATTACGATAAAGATTGTAATCTTTCGTTAATCAAAGACAAAAAAGTAACTATCGTGGGTTATGGCTCACAGGGCCATGCGCATGCGCTGAATCTAAAAGATTCTGGTGTTGATGTAACGGTAGCATTACGTACTGGTTCAAGTTCAGCGGCTAAGGCTGAGAATGAAGGTCTGAAAGTTTCATCAGTAGCAGATGCTGTTAAATCAGCTGATGTCGTTATGATTTTGACGCCGGATGAATTTCAATCTTCATTATACAAAGATGAAATAGAACCAAATTTGAAGCAGGGCGCTACCATGGCATTTGCTCATGGTTTTGCAATTCACTATAACTCAATCGTACCGCGCAGCGATTTAGATGTAATTATGATTGCACCTAAAGCACCTGGTCATACAGTGCGCAGTGAATTTGTTCGTGGCGGCGGTGTTCCGGATTTAATTGCAATCTATCAGGATGCTTCTGGAACTGCTAAAGATTTAGCGCTTTCATATGCTTCAGGCGTAGGTGGTGGTCGCACAGCTATTATCGAAACTACATTTAAAGATGAAACTGAAACTGACCTGTTTGGTGAGCAAGCGGTATTATGTGGTGGTGCTGTTGAACTGGTTAAAATGGGTTTTGAAACATTAACAGAAGCGGGTTACGCACCAGAAATGGCTTACTTCGAATGTTTACATGAATTAAAACTGATAGTTGATTTAATGTTCGAAGGCGGCATCGCTAATATGAACTACTCAATATCTAACAATGCTGAATACGGTGAGTATGTTACGGGTGACAAGGTTATTAATGAAGAAAGCCGTAAAGCCATGCGTCAGGCACTGAAAGATATTCAAAATGGTGAGTATGCCAAGAAGTTTATTCTTGAAGGTATGTCAAACTATCCTGAAATGACAGCGCGTCGTCGTAACAATGCAGCACACCCAATAGAAGTGGTGGGTGGTGAATTACGTAAAATGATGCCATGGATTCAGGCGAATCAGATAGTTGATAAAACTAAAAACTAGAATTACATTTCAGCTTACTTCTGTGCCACGTTATGTGAGCGTTGAAAATGGGAACTTACATTTGTAAACCCACATTTTCCGCCTTAACCTGAAGATGCACAGAAGCAACCTGAATAGTTATTTCTTTTGTGGTATAAATAAAGGGGCGTTAAGCCCCTTTGTTGTTTATGACAACAAATATGTGTTGCGCTTAAACAGTTTAGATTAATAATATAGTCTGTCATCCCCGAATGCCTGTGTTGGGGAGCCAGTGTCTTTAAGTGCTGCAAGGTCACTGGATTCCCGGTATAAGCATTCGGGAATGAGGATATAATTTAAGCATCAATTTTAATTTGATAATTTTGAAAATATGCAAAATAAAAAGAAACCATCATTTCGTCGCAGAGGTATATATCTGCTTCCCAATATTTTTACCACAGCTGCGATGTTTGCAGGCTTTTATGCTGTTGTCGCCTCAATGAATGGGCATTTTGAAAAAGCCGCAATAGCTATTTTTATTGCCATGATTCTAGACGGGGTTGATGGTCGGGTTGCACGTATGACTAATACGCAAAGTGAGTTTGGCGCCGAGTATGACAGCCTCTCTGATATGGTCTCTTTTGGCGTTGCTCCTGCTCTTGTTATGTATCAATGGTCATTTTCATCAATGATAGATATGGGCTGGCAGTGGGGTAAGTTAGGCTGGATGGCGGCATTTATATATACAGCATCTGCCGCATTACGACTCGCGCGGTTTAATACTCAGGTGGGAATAGCGGATAAACGATATTTTCAGGGTTTGCCAAGTCCGGCGGCGGCGGCCGTTATAGCGGCACTGGTCTGGGTCGGTGTTGATAATAAAATTGCTGGTTTTGATGTGGCGATATTTATGGTGATCATTACCATAGCCATGGGTGTCATGATGGTGAGTAATATACTCTTTTACAGTTTTAAAGAGGTGCACTTCAAAGGCAAGGTGCCTTTTTACTCGATTATCATCGTTGTCCTTGTGCTTGCTCTGGTGTCACTGGATATATCGAAATCACTATTATTGGTGTTCGGTTTGTATGCCTTATCGGGCCCGGTATTAAGCTTGCGTAAATTACGAAAATTAGGCAAAAAGATAAAATAACATATTGATGCAGTAGAATAGGGTTATGCACGGCTTGTCAGTGATTTCGATATTTAAATTATCTGAAATTAAGTCTTGGCAAACTCCTTGTGAATCGTTATAGTTTTAGCAGTATGAACATAAACAGAGCTAATAAATCATTTTCTGATGAATCTTGCAAAACTTTTGCAAGTCACGCTTTGTCCTGCCTGTTTCTACTTCCTTTATCTGCTCTCTCATTACTACTACTGCCGTAGGGCAGATATTAAGTTCTGGCGAGGCGAAATACGCATAAAAAACACCCATATTAAAAATTGATTTGCAGGACAGACAGATCATGAATACACAAGAAACAGCTAAAGAAAAATTAATTATATTTGATACAACATTACGCGACGGCGAGCAGAGCCCCGGCGCTTCAATGACTAAAGATGAAAAAGTGCATATAGCTAAAGCACTGGAGCGAATGAAGGTTGATATTATTGAGGCCGGTTTTCCTATTGCGTCCGAAGGTGATTTCGAAGCCGTAAAAGCAGTAGCCGAAGCCGTAAAAGATAGCACTGTCTGTGGCCTGGCCCGGGCACTGGCTGGTGATATAAGTCGAGCGGCTGAAGCACTTAAAAAAGCTAACTCGTCACGTATCCATACTTTTATAGCAACCTCGCCTATTCATATGAAAATGAAGTTGCGTATGCAGCCCGATGATGTCTTAAAGCAGGCTGTAGATGCGGTTAAGTTATCACGCCAGTTTACAGATAATGTGGAGTTTTCTCCTGAAGATGCGGGTCGCTCCGAGCTTGATTTTTTATGCCGGGTAATTGAAGCGGTTATCGATGCGGGTGCAACAACAATTAATATCCCGGATACTGTGGGTTATAATTTACCCAATCAGTTTGGTGAATTAATTAGAAACTTAATTGAAAAAATTCCAAACTCTGACAAAGCTATATTCTCAGTGCACTGTCACAATGATTTAGGGCTTGCCGTTGCTAACTCATTATCGGCTGTTCAAAATGGTGCGCGTCAGGTTGAGTGCACTATTAACGGCCTTGGTGAAAGAGCTGGTAATGCAGCTTTAGAAGAAGTTGTAATGGCGGTGCGCACGCGTCAGGATTTGTTCACCTGTGATAGCAATTTAGATACAACACAAATCATGTCATGTTCTAAATTAATTTCCAGTGTGACCGGTTTTCCTGTGCAACCGAATAAAGCGATTGTTGGCGCAAATGCCTTTGCCCATGAGTCGGGTATACATCAGGATGGTATTTTAAAAAGCCGCGAAACTTACGAAATTATGCGCGCTGAAGATGTTGGCTGGAATGAAAAACAAATTGTTTTGGGTAAACATTCAGGGCGTAATGCGTTTAAAACGCGTCTTGGAGAATTAGACATAGAGCTTGATTCTGAAGAAGATTTAAATTCTGCTTTTTCCCGTTTCAAAACATTAGCAGATAAAAAACACGATATCTTTGATGAAGACTTACGTGCATTAATGGCAGACTCAAGCTGGAGTGCTGCGAATGAGCAGTTTAAATTAATAAGTTTAAAAGTTTGCTCTGAAACAGGAGAGACGCCGCATGCTGATGTAGTTGTTCAGGTTGATGGCAAAGAGGTGGCTGCCAGTGAGTTTGGAAGTGGGCCGGTTGATGCCGCTTTTAAAGCCATAGAAAAAATAACCCATAGTGACTCGGAGTTAAAACTATATTCGGTAAATAATATTACCAGTGGTACCGATTCACAAGGTGAGGTGTCGGTGCGTTTGTCAAAAGATGATATAGTGGTAAACGGACAGGGAGCGGATACAGATATAGTTATTGCTTCGGCAAAAGCTTATATTAATGCACTGAATCGTATAATGGTATCAAATGCAGATCGACCACATCCGCAAATGGGTGATGTGTAAAGTTGTATTGACTTTAGCTTAAAGTCAGCGACCTTATAATATTTAAGTCGTTGGCTTTAAGTGCATAAAATTCAGAAATAATAGTTTAGATTTTAATTTTTAATGTGGGTTGTTAGAAAGAGTAGAGATGACAGACAACATAGATAATAACTCAGCAGGTTTTAATAAGGGTAATGAGTTACCAGAGTCTCTACGCTGTCAGTATCTTAAAGTTATGGGTATACAGACCTGGTTTGATCCCCAGCTCGAAGCTGCAATGCCTGAGCTGCCAGCAGTAAATGTAGCAGACGTTAAAACAGAACATGCTCAAAACAAAAAAGTATCAGAGACACCTCAACTAACACCTGAAAAACTAATAACAGAAACTTCGCCAACTGAAACTGTAAGTCAGGCACAAGTGACGACATCGCAACAAATACAGCGTAGCTCAGTTGATAATTTAGATGATTTAAATTTAAAAATCTCCCAGTGTGAATTATGTGAATTACATACTAGTCGTAAGCAGGTTGTTACGGGAGAAGGTGATACAGGTGCTAACCTGTTCATAATAACCGATGCGCCGGTTGATGATTCTAATGCTGAATATGCATTATTAAATATAAATGATAAAACGATGCTGCAGCAGATGTTGCAAACAATTAATTGCTCACTATCTAACGTATACATCAGTAGTTTAGTGAAATGCCGGCCGCCAGAGCAGCGTTCACCCCAGACATCAGAAATGATTTGTTGTGAAGATCACCTGACAGCCCAGATTAAACTGGTTAAGCCGAGTGTTATACTGGTGATGGGGGAGTTAGCTAGTCAGCAGTTACTGGTAAGTCAAAAGTCGTTAACTGATTTGCGATTGCGTCAGCATAAACATTTAGGTATACCGGTATATGCTTCATATCATCCTGCAGAGATGTTTGATTCGTCGGAAACTAAACGCAAAGTATGGGCAGATCTGCTACAAATAAGTAATCATATCTAATTAAAATAAATATATATGGCAGTAAATCCTGAAATAGATCTGGTGAGTGGTTTTCGTGAAATGACGGAAGCTGACGTGCCTGAAATAATAGAAATTGAACGTCTGGTTTACACTCACCCCTGGTCTGAAGGCATATTTAAAGACTGTATACGCGTTGGTTATAACTGCTGGGTGTTTTTAGATCAGGATAAGATACAGGCTTATGGGCTTGTTTCTGTTGCGGTTAATGAGGCGCATATACTTAATATTTGTGTATCACCCGAAGTGCAAGGCAAAGGCTTAGGTAAACGAATGTTGCACAAATTAATGCAGTTGGCAGAAGACAGGCAGGGCAACTCAATTTTTCTTGAAGTACGTGAGTCAAATTTAATTGCTCAAAATTTATATGATCAGGAAGGCTTTAATCGTATTGGAATACGAAAGAATTATTATCCCTCTGAAGACGGGCGAGAAGATGCGCTGGTTTTTGCAAAAGAACTTAACCTGGACAAGTTGTTCTAATGAAAAATCACCAGAAGGAAGTGGTGTATTCAAGTATCATTATCCCTTCTATTACCCTGTCAGTTATTCTGGTAATTGTATTTCTAAGCTGGTTGTTCTTTCATAATATATCTCCATATCAGGATAAACCTGAGCATTGGTTGCCCATTTCACTTCCCGAATTACAAAATCCTGTTGTATTACGTGTTGTTTATGTAGAAAATTCACGATTTAAATCTTTAACTGAAGATCAACTTAAAAAGATTTTGGATAAAACATCAGAACTGGTATCTGAGTTTTTTTCAGTTGAAGTGGTATTTGATTATAAGAAAAAAACGAGCATTCAAAGCCTGTTTGATAACTTGCCATTAGACGTCAAAAAATATCAGTCTCAAAAAATAGTTTCCATCGAAGACGAGCAGAGTGGAATTGAAACTTTCAATAAAATTAGAAATTCTATCGCGCAGCAGATTAAACATGAAAACAACTCAGAACAGTCAATTATTGACTATGCGACCCCGTATTTAATTGATTATAAAAAAATAAATAATATAGAAGAGTTAACAACTGAATTAACAAAAACAATTATGCAGCGTTATCAGTACTGGACAGAGCAACTCGCAAATGATGGTAAACCTGTGCTCGATGCCTCACCTTTTAATCAGTGGATATACTGGGACTCACTGGGTTATGGAGACTTGCCATATGAAATTGTTATTACTAACCAGTTAGTAGCAAGTATTGAGGATAATGGAATGCCAGTGCATACCTGCCTGCGTGGAGGTATAACGGGAGGTAATATGACATTTAATAAACACAGCGAATTAGGCGGTTTTGTTTTTGTTAGTGCTTTTCAAATAATTAATGATAATAAATTAATGAGTTATCTTCGTGAAGATGAAACCTATACGCAGCAGCAAACCATAAACTATATTGCCGCTACCCTAACTCATGAGCTGGGTCATTTACTGTTTCATTATGCACACCCCTTTAATGCGCAGAGCTGCATTATGAACCCCACGCCGTTACTGCATTATAGACAGTGGTTTGATCAACTTGATGTTAAAAAGTGCCAGCAGCTCAATTCACCTATGTTAAAACCCGGCGCTGTAACCTTAAAATATAATGTAAAGTGGTAAGTCCTGTATAAATCATTATTGTTTAAGGGTTTTATTATTTTGAAAAATATTTATAATGTCGACCCAAATAGAATACTTTAATAATATAAATCTCCAGTTTAAGGCAATTGTCTGATTAAATGTGTTTTTGAGGCAATAATTGACCCGGGTATTAGAATTAATGATTAACCTGGCTAGCCTCAATGCACTTTTAATAGACTAAACTCTTATTTAATAACTGTTCCTGTAAATTGAAGAAAAAACTTCAATTTCCTTGTCATTCCAGGTAAATACATATGAAAAATAAAATCTTAGCGGTTCTCGCTGCTTCTGTAACAGCTACTTCGTTTAACGTGCTAGCAACTAATGGTGACTCACTTATTGGTCTTGGTGCTATCTCCCGTTCAATGGGGGGCACCGGTGTGGCTCACTTTTCGGGTGCCGAATCGGCATTGAAAAACCCTGCGTTATTATCTCAACAGAAGGGTATTGAAGTGATGTTTGGTGGCACTTATTTTGCACCAGACGTTCAAGTAACCAAAAATGGCAGCCCGGAAGATTTAACGGCAACCAGTGATGCAGATAAAAATATGATACCAGAAGTCGCAATCGCCCATGAATTAGGTGATGGCTGGGTGGTAGGCGTTGGCATGTTTGGTTCGGCGGGTATGGGAACAGACTGGCGAGATAGTGCGCCAATGACAGACCCGGCTACGGGGCAGGTAGGGCTTTATGGTATGCGCTCTAACTTGTTATTACTTAAATTTGCAGTGCCTTTTGCATACAGTCAGGATAACTGGTCAGTTGGTATTGCACCGGTATTACAATATGGCGCATTAGATTTAGCGTTCACCACATCTAATACTGATCAGTTTGGTCTCCTTAATACCCCGCCGACAAAACAGATAGGCCAGGGTTCATCATATGATTTTGGTATGGGTTTTGATTTAGGTTTCTCATTTAACATACCCAGTTCTGGTATTACACTGGGTCTGGTTTATGAGTCGTCTATTGAAATGACTTATGATCATCAAATTAGTAACTCAGCGGCCGCATTTGGTTATGGCCAGCCAGGCGCATTAGCTAACTTTACCGATGATCTTGAGCAACCGGCACATATTGCAGCAGGTATAGACTGGCAGAACGATATGATGTCAGTAACATTTGATATTAAAAATATTATGTGGGGTGATGCTAAAGGTTACGAAGACTTTGGCTGGGAAAACCAGACAGTTTATGCCTTAGGTGTAGAGTATTTACTGGATGATAAGCTGGCGCTTAGATTTGGTTATAACTACGGTAAAAATCCAATTGAAAATAGTACAGATACAACACCTGTATTTACTGGTGGGCCAACCAATGGAGATGTTTTAAATACATTTAACCATGTAATGTTTCCAGCAATTACAGAGCAACATTTCACAGCAGGTTTTGGTTACGCATTTTCTAAAAATGTAGGGCTGGATATGGCGCTTACATATGCAACCAGCCCAGATGTAACGGTGTCTGCACAAACAACGGGTTTGGGTGATATAACTATAACCAATGATCAGCTGGCTATTACAGCTGCTATTAAGTATGGATTTTAAATAATAATTTAAAACTTTATATTTTTAAATAAAAAAGCACCGAATACGATTTGTATTCGGTGCTTTTTTTTGTAATTAAACTCGTTCCCATGCTCCCGCGTGGGAATGTTTACGAGTAGCGGTAGTCTACCCACCTTAAATTCGCCCATACGAATTAGCAAAATAAGCAAAAGCATAAAACTCGATTGCTACCTTACTTACAACAAAAAAGAGCACAGTATCAATACTTTATGATAACTGTGCTCTCTGATTATTAAGATAAATTTAAATCGATATTATCTTTGTCTAGCCATAGAACCTGGTTCTATACCAGACATAGGAGAAGCGGATTCAGCCAGATCATTACTGATGCTCTCAAGATCACGGCCCATCTCCGCTGCCATATCAGCAGTCATATCACGAGTCATATCACGAGTCATATCACCAGCTATATCATCAGCCATATTATCAGCCATCTCACGTGTCATCTCACGTGTCATCTCAGCGGTCATATCACGAGTCATATTATCTGTATCACTATCGCGAGATGCCTTGCCCTGATCCATATCAGCGCTGTCTCTACCCATATCATCAAATTCCATGGCTAAATGCACATCTGAAATGTTCTCTTCAATCATGGCGTAAACTTCAGGGTCCACAATATCAGCTGCAGGGTGGTGTGCGTACGCGTTAGCACTAGTAAGCAGTGCGGCTAGAGTACCTAATTTTAATAGTCTATTCATTGAACTTTCCTCTATCTATTTATGATTAATGTGGGATTTATTCCCACGCGGCCTATTATGTGTGGTAATATTTCCCACGTCAAGACTGGTAGTCATAAAGATGTCGACTAGTTCAAGTTATTGAGATGAGCCAGAAGCAACGTGGAGCACGGTACTAAAATGAAAGCACATATAATTAACAGATATTTTTTAACGGCATTAATTTTAATATTTTCATCAGAATTGTTTGCAACAGCAGCAACTGACTATGAGCAAGGTGTGGCGGCATATAAGGCAGGTGATAATGCATCAGCAGTTATATATTTTGAATCAGCCCTAAAGCAAGGTATGGTTTCGATTTCGCTTAAATATAACCTGGCCAGTAGTTACTACAAAGTGGGCAGGTACGAAGAGGCAAAAAAGTATTTCAAGCTGTTAAATAAGACACTGGAAATGCGCGAAATCGCAGAATATCATCTGGGCGTCATTGCCGTTAAAGAGAAAGACAGGTCACTGGCACAACGTTATTTCAGTTCAGTTGTGAACTCAGGTAAAGATGAAAAACTCGTGAAGCTATCAAATAAATATCTACTTGCACTTGCAGGAAATGAAGATCGATGGAAAAGCAGACTATCATTAAATTTAGGATATGATGATAATATTAGCTCTGTTTCTGAAGACTCGGTTCTGGACACGGCCGATTCGTTTTATGAATTATCTGCATCGAGTAATCTGCTTATCAAGGGAAGAAGAAAGCAAGGCTGGCTTGCGGATGTAGCGGTATATGGAATTAAATATAGTGATATTGATGAAAACGATCAATATGTTATTGCACTGGGTGTAGAAAAAGCTATGCAGTTTAAGGGCTGGGATACCGGAGTTCATTTAAGCGTGGCAGATATCACCTATGGTGGAGATGATTTACAAACAATTGGTAAGCTGAATTTTAGAGGGCGAAAAAAGATTTCTAAAAACGAGTGGATCAATATGCGTTATCAGTATGAAGATATTAAAAGTGATCAAACCATTTATGATTATCTTGAAGGCTGGCGACAACGTGTTAGCCTCGAATATCAAAACCTTACCAAAAACAATATCAGTCAGATACAGTATGAGTATGAATTAAATAACAGGGGTGAGTTAATCACAAGTATTGGTACGTATGATTACTCGCCAACTCGCCATACAGTGCGTGGAATATACACGCATTTTATAAATAAAAAGTGGTGGCTAACGGGTGATATGTCGTATCGCTTTAGTGATTTTGAGGCTTCACAAACAATAGACCGGGACGATGATCAATGGATGTTTGCGCTAACGACTGACTATCGTTTTGATAAGACATTTAAGTTGACCGCAAAATATCAGTACACGGATAATTCATCAACGTTAGATGTATATAGCTATGATAAATCTGTTATAAGAGTGGGAATAAGTAAAATGTTTTAACAGAGTGGGGTAATCCGTAGGTGCTTGAAAAGAAACAGGCTCAGTGGCAAGCGACAGTACTAATGATTCTCGCTTGTCAGTGGCCCATTAATTAAGATTATCGATAATGTAAATATGCAGTTAAGCGCATCATTAATTGATATTTATGGCATTTCATCAGGTTCGAAAAGTTTGTAGTCGTCTTTATCAAAATAGATATAGGTGTCAATACCTGCTTCTGTTGGAATAATAATTAAATCTCCTTTCAGTTTTACTGGCAGGTAGGAAATATTGTTTTTATAGTCGTTATCGCCTGCATGATTAACAATCAGTTCAAAAGACGGGGTCTCAAGCGCCCCGGTGTAATCCAGCAATATATGAGTTTTGATATCATTTGATGACCATCCTTTTTTGCGACCATGAAAAATTACGATAGATTTATGAAATTTATCTGATGATGCGGCACCAGTAACATGCCATAAATTATTTGCCTTAATATTTGAAGTATTAAAATTTACCGAATCAGGCATAAATATCGCAGCAATATCAGTCAAACCATCTCCATTAAAATCACCCTGTCTAACTGTTGAAGTGTCTAAAATTGCTTTAGAGGAAACCAGTCTTTTAATTAGATCACTAGTTATATCAATATTCTTATCAAGATTGTTTTCTGCATTACAGGAAAGAGAAACAGACGTAGCAAGAATTAACAATATAAATAATTTATTTAAAAACATCATAAAATATAACCTTAAATATTAAGAGTAGACTGAAAAAATAAGTATTAAAACATCTTTAATACATTGAAGCCTTATCTAACATCTGCGTTGGATCAAACAGGTCTCCACGTCTTTGATAAGGCTTTGATGAACGCACGGTTAGAGATCCAGTTAAAGTGCCCTTGTACGTCTCAAGATGTAACATTGACATTTTATTGCCGCTTTTGAATACCAGCTCACCTACGTATGCAATAACTTGTCCGCGTTTTACTTTTGCACCTGTGACTATGCCGGCAGCAA
>JAPHRB010000059.1 GCA_026197015.1 Gammaproteobacteria bacterium
ATAATAAATTTTACCACCCAGTTGAGATAACCAGCCTGATTGCTCAACCCTCAGGCTACTTTTCTGATCAAGCACCGACATAGCACCATCTTCAAACTGTATGACTGCCCTGCTATCTTTGCTGGTGACGACGGTTTCATTACTATTAACCAGAAATTGTTTTTTCTCAGGCTCTCTTTTATCACCTTCTGAATTGACAACAAATACCTCTCCCTGAACTTTAACAATTCGGGCTCTGAAGTTTTCAGCCTGTAATGCAGATTGAAATAGAAGTGATGATGAAACGAGTAAAATGCCTGCCAGCTTAGTTAATTTCATTAGTAACCTTTCCTGAATATATCTTTTAGCCCCCCCCCTTTTTTCTATGGGGTCGGGCAACCGTTGCATAATACTAGCTTAGAATTGGATTCACCGCATCAGGTCTAATCCATTAATTATGTAAGGATTTGACTTTTTTCTCTGTTAACCAGCGTTTTTCCTGCTCCTGTATCGCCTGAGGCAGAAGATCTGTTTCTTTATTATATGGATAAGACTTTCTATAAACCATCAGGGCTTTCCTGAGCGTCTCAAGCTGCCTGTTTTCGAATAACCTTACCAGTTCACTTATCTGTTTCATTTGCTGTTCATTTTCAGCCTCTATGGGCTTTTTCCGAGTTAACGGTTCCTGTTTCAAGCCTGATTCTGCTGCTGAGTCCATCACAGATTTCGGCTCGTCAGCGGGTAACGAGATTAGCGCCATTGGAGGCACGATTTCAGCTTCTGATACAGCACTTTCATTTACTGTTTCGCTTTTAGCCTGTGCCCGTGTTGTCAAAGATGTTGAAGCTGCTTGCTGCTGCAACTGCATGTTTTTTTCAGATACCGCTCTTTCTTTTGGTTTTAGTCTCGATATCTCATCTATACGCGCTGCCTGCAATTCAGTTTTATGTCGTTGGAGACTTTCAATGTTTATTTTTTGTTCACCAGGTGACTTATCCTGTTTGTCCGAATAGGATTTGCTTACTTCAGGAAAAAAGGATTCTTCAGTAAAACCTGCCCCATTTGGCTCAGTTTCTATGAGTTCTGTATCAAATGCCAGTTTCAAAAAGACACTTAAACTTATTACAATAATTGCCACATACGATACAGGCACATACCAGGCATGTTGATTAATTTTTCCAGATTTAATGTCAACAACTTCATGATTATTTTCATGTTGTAAGTTTAATGCTGAATGCGCTGCACGTAAGATATTTGAATCAGTAGACTCAGCAGGCATCTCGGTTGACACTGACTGATATTCTTTATGTAATGTTAGAAACTCTTCATCCTGGTCAATTTCTTTCTGGTCAATTTCCTTCTGGTTAATTTCTTTCTGGTCAGGTTTATCCTGCCTGGTTTTATTCTGCTCGATGTCTTTATTACTCATGATACGGGCCTCAATGGCTGCAATATGCCGCGTAATCGTTTTATAGCATAACGTAAGCGACTCTTAACGGTTTCTCTGTTTACACCCGTCACTTCGGCAATTTCAGCCAAACTCAGTGATGCTTCCTCCTTTAATAAAATAGCACTACGTTGCTCTTCTGGTAAATCTGCCATCGCCTTTTTTATTTGTTGTTGTAACTGACTATTCTGCAATTCTTTATGCGGATCAGAATATTCATCAGATAACTCACCTGTCTCATCATATGACACATTATTTTTTATAAATTTTTCACTACGCCAGTAATCAACCAGCCGATTATGTGCAAGATGATACAACCAGGTGCTAAACCTGGCAGTGACCTGATAATTTGTTCGGGTTTTAATGAGTTTCATCCAGACATCCTGAAACAGCTCATTAGCAATATCTGGCCGGTTATTCAGCTGGCGTAATACATAACGATACAAACCGCCTTTATGACGGCTGTATAACACATCAAAAGCGGCCGCAGTTCCATCTCGATAACTTAACATTAGATCTTCATCGCTTAGATCATCAAGTTCATTTGAAGAAAGTTTATTCAATTGCATCCATTGATATTGATATTTAAATTTTTAAGCACACTAAATTATTAAAATGTTGCCCTTATCAATTTTATTCAGGCAACATTTTATCGTTTAAATAAAACAGTTAGCTATCTAACGACTGAGCCAGTGTTACCAGTTGAATGAATTCACCACGATAACCATAAACATCATCACCTTTAGATTTTCTAGCCAGTTCAAGAATATCACTATAGCTAAAGTTTTGTAGATATTTTCCACCACGCAATTGCTGTGCAAATGCGGCCACAGATGCAGAAAACTTAAAGTTATTACTCGCCTGTTGTATATTAGTAATAACTTCACTTTTGTATAATGGTTTTTCTATTAACTGGCTACTCGCTTTACTGTTTTTCTTATACCTTAAACGAAGAAAGGCCAGCTCATTATTATAATTATTTACAACTGCCTCACTCGAGCGAGTATAACGATTAGAACCGAGCTGCTGAACCGGGTTATCTGTAAAGGTCACCTCATATAAAGCCGTTACTGTATGGCTTTCACCAATATCACCGGCATCAACCCTGTCATTTTTAAAGTCTTCACGTTTCAATGCGCGATTTTCATAACCAATAAGGCGATACTCTGATACCTGATGGGGATTAAATTCAAGCTGAATCTTCACATCATTAGCAACTGTATTCAGAGTTGAACTCATTTCTTCTACCAGTACTTTTCTTGCCTCGTTTAAATTATCGATATAACTATAATTACCATTACCTACATCAGCGAGCTGCTCCATTAAATGATCATTATAATTACCTCGCCCAAAACCCAGGGTTGTTAATGACACACCTGTTTTTCGCTTTTCTTCAACGATTTGTTTGAGTGCTTCAAAATCTGTAACACCTACATTAAAATCACCATCAGTGGCTAAAACAATGCGATTCACGCCATCTTTAATAAACGATTGCTGTGCCATCTGATACGCCAGTTTTATACCACTCGCGCCATTGGTTGAGCCTGCAGCAGTTAAGTTATCAAGCGCCATAGTTATTTCAGCCGTTTGGTCTCCCTTTGTTGGTTTTAAAACCACACCGCTTGAACCCGCATAGGTGACAATGGAAATTCGATCATTTTTCTGTAAATTTTTAACCAGTAATTTTAAACCTGACTTAAGCAACTGCAGTTTATCTCTACTCTGCATGGAACCGGATACATCAACTAAAAACACCAGATTATTTGCGGGGCGCTGCTCATTAAACGACTGGTATGCCTGTAAGCCAATATGTAATAAATGACTATTTTTGTTCCAGGGTGACGGCGCTATTTCTGTATTGATAGTGAAGGGCTGGGTTTTACTCTGCGGGTATTCATAACTGTAACTAAAATAATTTATTAACTCTTCAGCTCTCACCGCATCTCTTTGCGGAAGTTGCCCCTGATTTATAAAACGTCTTACATTTGAATAGGCTCCCGTATCCACGTCAATGCTGAATGTAGACAGCGGATTCTCAATTGACTTATTAATAACGTTGTCGGTGAAATGGTTATAATTTTCTCTATTTTCTTCAACAGCATGCGTAAATGAATCTTGATTATATATAACCGAAGGCTGGGGCCGTTGCATGAATGCAGCGGCCGATCTTTCTGACATAATATAATTCTTATGTTTGGCGCTGGCTTTTAAAGCTTCGGAAGCAAGCCCCTGTGTCATTATTTCGGCTGTGTCGAGAAGCTGTTTATTTTCTGTTTCTTTGATATTTTGTTGCTGATCTGTTTTTATCTGTTTATCTGAAGAAAGCTGAGTTAGATCTGTGTCGTTTTTTTCTACCGACCCACATGCCGATAAAAGTACGCCAGAGGCACATACGATAGATAACGAAAGAGGTGTAATTGTATTATTCATTGTAAAACTCCTTTATAGGTTCAAAACTATAAACGGTTGGGGTTTAACAATGGGGTTAAAAAAATTTAAATATTTTTACTACCGATAGAGATAAAGGCAGTATAGCGGGGTTTCATTTAATTATTGACGAAATATAAAGTTATCGTTTGGTGTTTTTTATTAATTCTTCGATAGTTTCCCAGTTGCGATCTTCCTGGGCGGTTGAAGTGATGGGATGATATATCCAGTCATTATTTAATTCGTTTACCGTTTTTAAACAATAATCGGGCAGGTAGGTATAAAGAATAAATACTCTATATCCATTAGAGGTTACGACAGCTGCAAATATAGATATCTGCTGTTGTTCGAGTTTTTCTTTAAGTAACATTTCCAGTTCATCGAGTAACTTACATTCCTCAGGAAAAGGGAATCCACTGTCGTCTGCATCATTCAGGGGAACCGCAATACAAACCTGATGCATATAACGAGGGTGACAGACATAATCCACAATGCCTTCATTAAGACGTATCCTTAACGGATTACCCTCATATTCTTTCTCGTATAAACCCCAACATTCCTGCAGAGCCATTTTTAAACCTTCCCTGATAAGTATAATTAATAAAGTATTATAGGTGGGTATTGTGGGTAAATCTTATTATCGATTTTTTCTTTTTACTAAAGCACCAAGAGTTAGCAAACCTGAGCCAAACAGCCACAGGGCTGCAGGTACAGGCACCGCCTGAATCTGACCATATATTTCTGCCGTTGTAGATGAACGTTCATTAGCGAATGTAGAGTCTTCAAAGGTTAAACCACCATCTCGACTGAAGCCTAAAATTTCAAACCGATATGACTCACCCAAATAGCTAAATAATGAATCTTCACCCTGACTAATCAGGCTGACATAATCTGGAACATTTTTTGATCCGTTAGGGGTATTATCTATACTCAATGAGTAATTAAAAGTTGACCAGCCAATACCCAGTAAATTTACATTTAGATCAAAATCTACGCCGCTAACATCAGCTGAGTAACGAGTAGCGCGATTTACATAAGTAAATTCACCTAATGAAAAAGCACTACCCTCTGACACTGTAAAATCAGATTCGACATAATCACTGGCGTTACCATCGAAACGAAACTGGCTACTATGGCCTCGCCTGTCTATGCCCCAGTTAAAATTACTCTTGTTGCTGGAGTAATAACCCAAATCATTGTTAACGATATTTATGTAATCGTTAACACCTGAAACCGGGTTACTAAATTCACCATATGCATAACCTGTAAAGCTGGCAGAAGTTGCCAATGTACTAAATAAGGTCACACCTGAGATCGCACATACCTTGAAAAACTGCGAAATACCACTCATCACACACTAATCCTGTTAACACTTTTTATATAACCTGAATGCGGTTATATTTTTATACTTTGATGTAAATAAAAGCAATAATCATCCCAGAATCTAATTTTTTGTATGTTTTTCAATTAATTAGAGACTAAAAATGTCTTTGCAGGCGTTTTTTTACTTTAAACTAACCGACAACCCTTTAAAATAAACTCATATATTTCAACAAGTTAATTATTTATAGATTTGAAACAATTGTCGGTAATGTTTTCACTTTGTGATCATTCTCATCAATTATTCGATGATCTGGCTCAGGTGATTCATATCATTAATTAACTTCCAGTCGCCCCCACCCTGCTCAACTCGCTTAGCCCATGTTTCAACACGATTCTGATATTCTCTAGGGTCAACGTTGTCACTCTTTAGTTTAGTCACATTGATAGCCACGACATGAATACCATTAAAACTAATTGGAAAATCACGTATCTGGCCTTTTTTAATTTCCTCTTTTAAATCTGAAAAGATAAGAATCGTTCTTTGCGTTGCCTGAGTTTCATTTAAATATTCTATTGCCTGTAAGATACCGCCGGTTATATCAGTGTATCTACTTGGTTGAATATTTTTACCAAACTTATCAATAGATTCTATGAATGCGCGTTTCTGGGCATTTGCCATAGACGGCCTTAAGTCAAAACTCATACGGGCAATAATATCTTTTTCATTAAAGCTCTCACTATCTATTCGTGCCAATGCTAAAGATTCACCGGGCGTTAATGAACCCAGTAGATAACGCATTACTATTTGCACTTTATCAAACTGCTTACTGTAGGTTCCCGAGGTATCTACCAGCACATAAACCGCTTTTTTTTCTCTGGGTTTTGAACAGCCATGTTGTGCCAGTAAACTCATCAGCAACATAAAACTTAAGCTAAGAAATACACCTTTTGCAACAAATGTTTTCATTTTTCACTCACTTCTTCTTGCTGGTGAGTTAACACACCGCTAATTAAATCTTTTTTCTTTTTATCTGGCTTGCTTGAAAAACTACTTTCAACTTTTAATGGAATAAAGATAATTAAGTCGTAAACATTCAATATCATTTTGCCTATTGCATAAATAATATTGGCAACAAATCGAATACTGACAACCAGCAAATGTAATAACCATACAATGAATAAACCGCTTACCGTTCTGAATGAGTGAATAAATGACTCCAGAGGAATAGCTACAAACGTTAAAACAAAAGGCAGTATAAAACCCATTACCATTTGCCCTAACGAGGGTATCCAGCGCAATGGCGGTTCCGTCACCTCTACCCCTGTCAGTAGCTGTGACAAAGCTTCACGGTCAGCTGCTAACATATCTCTCATATATGCAAGTGATGCTTCAATGCCCGCAAAAATCACCAGAAAGCTAAGCATAATCCAGAAAATGAGTTTACGTTTATGATCTTCTAATAAATGAATAACCGGGAATAATCGGGTTATGCCTACCGATTCCATTAAAAACAACCCTAAAATAACCTCAATACTGATTATGAACAAAGCAGATACATCTGATGCACGGATAGAACTTGAGCCCAAATAACTCGCTGCTCCGACCATTTCTTCCATAGGCAAAGCGACCAGTTGAAAGTTTACATACATGCCGATTACTGCCAGGCACAGAGCCAGACCTGATATAAAAAACTGCGTAAGTGACGATGAAGACAACATTCGTTCTGCATACCCGGTTTGATTTCGTATGTCTTCATACGTCTGCATTTGCCCATCAATAATGATTGAACGTTGTTCAAGCCCGGTTATTTTCTTTTCAACAGAGTTCAGGCTGCTATTAAGTGATCGCCAATAGGGCATCATTTTTTTCAATAAGCCATGGCGATCTCGGCTTGCCCGACGATACTCCTGCAAGTCTGTTTCTAATGCTTTTTTTAACGTGTTATGTATATCGTTTAATATTTTGGCGACAACCGGGGAGCCATTATCTGGAATATCAGCCACTGCCTTAACCGCTTTAAGCCATTCAGGTGGTTTTGGTGGAACTTCGCTAGATTGCACATAATCTTCATCAATGCGGGTAATCTGCTCTTTTAAGTCACGTTGTAATGACGGATAACCACTAAGATCACGATTTACTAATATTTCTACTCTTTGAAACTCACGTTCAATAAATCGCTCTGCATGCTCCTGACCCTGTGCTAGTAATACTTCACGATTACGCTTTTTAAGTTGTTTTTCGGCTATCATCACCGACTGGGCCATCAGGCGTAACGCGTTACGCAGACCCCGTGTTAGCAAAAGAATCATCTGGTGCGCAGGCTGCCTGGCGATATACATCACTATAATCAATATACATACCCAAATGAGCATTGATAACTCGGGCTGGCCTTTTATTAGATTGACCCAGAAATCAGACGTCATACCATGACTCCACAGTTAAAAAATTTATAATTATTATCATGAGTATAGAGGATACACCATAGAAATAGACTTCGCCCAATCTTAACAAATTCGTAAGGAATTAACGCTAAATACATGATACTTCTAACAAACCTGACTCATTGTTATGGCTAAAAATACAAACTTGGTCTAATATTGGTATTGAGATCCTTAATAAAAACAGTAAAAAATTTAAATAATGACGAAGCCAGACACAAACAAGAAGATTTCCAGGAAAAAGACACCAGGCAAGACAGCCTCTATTGATTTCAAGAAACCTGAATATTACCTCAATCGCCAGTTAAGCCTGATCGAGTTCAACTGGCGTGTGTTACAGCAGGCCAGGGACGAAAGTATCCCGCTGCTTGAGCGGCTGCGTTTTTTGTGTATTTTCAGCACCAACCTGGATGAGTTTTTTGAGATCAGAGTTGCCGGAATGCAACAGAAGGTAGAACTGGGTGCACAGCATAATGAGCCTGATAATATTTCACCTAAGCAGGTTC
>JAPHRB010000131.1 GCA_026197015.1 Gammaproteobacteria bacterium
ATGGAATATCGTCGACTGGGGCGTACAGACATTGATGTCAGCGTCATCTGCCTTGGCACCATGACCTGGGGCATGCAAAACACTCAGGACGAGGGTTTTGCGCAAATGGATTACGCCCTCGAAAGAGGTATTAATTTTTTCGATACAGCAGAGATGTATGCAGTGCCCCCTGATAGCGAAACCTGTGGTGCCACTGAAAGCATTATTGGAAACTGGTTTGCCTCACGTTTAAATCGCGACAAAGTGATACTCGCATCTAAAATAACCGGGCCAGGCCTGCCCTGGATAAGAGGCGGTAACAGCATTATTGATGAAAAAAATATTAAACTTGCTGTTGAAGGTAGCCTGAAAAGATTACAAACGGATTATATCGATCTTTATCAATTACACTGGCCTAACAGGGGATCATATCATTTTGGGCAAATATGGGAGTATGCTCCAAAATTTGATAAACAAGCTGAAGAAGATAATTTTTTAAGTGTTTTACACACAATGCAGACATTAATCGATGACGGAAAAATACGCCATATCGGTTTATCAAATGAAACTGCATGGGGAATGACTAAATGGTTACAACTAGCAGAACAAAACGGTCTGCCCCGTATGGCTTCCATTCAAAATGAATACTCGCTATTATGCCGTCACTTTGAACCCGACCTTAGTGAAATAGCCATACATGAAAATTGTGGTCTGCTCGCCTGGTCACCTCTCTCCAGAGGCACAATAAGCGGAAAATATCTTGATGGTGCTCGCCCTGAAGGCACACGTTTAACTCTTGACCCGCGCGTAGAACATAGAGAACACCCACGCACAGATGCTGCTATAAAAGATTATATAAAATTAGCTAAAGAACATAATCTGGATGTTTGCCAGATGGCACTGGCTTTTGTAAACAATCAGCCATTTGTAAACTCGACACTGATTGGCGCAACAAACATGCAGCAACTAAAAAACAATATTGATTCTATAGACCTTAAATTATCAGAAGATATTTATGAAGGGATAAGTAAAATTCGCCGCAATAACCCAATGCCTTATTAAGTTTAAATTATCACCAGCTTAGTCATATTTACTGTCTTTCCACTCTCGTAATGCAGCAAATATTTGCCAGTTATGCTGTAAAGCAGAACCCGCAAATGATTCAGCTGCCTGTTTTACTAGTGGTTGCTGTAATCTTACAAAAGGGTTAGTTTTACGTTCCAGCGCAACACTACTAGGCACGGTAGATAAACCCTGTTCCTGCTTTTTCATTTCTAATTCGTCACGTTCAATAATATCTCGACTCTCTGGCTCTACCCACCTGGCAAAGCCCAGATTATCAACTGTATACTCATGGGCACAATACATTAACGTTTCATCAGGTAATGCCATTATTTTTTCAATCGATGCCGCAAACATTTGCGGGGTTCCGCTGAAAATTCGTCCACAACCCGCACCAAATAACAGGTCACCACAGAACACCCGTTTTTCGCCATAATAAGCAAGATGATCAAGTGTGTGTCCGGGAACAGATATAACGTCAAAGCTAATATCTAACTCAGGCAGCTTTACCACATCACCTTCATTGACCTTTTGGGTTATTAAATCAGGCACCGGCAGGTCAATACTGAGTTTGTTTTCTGAAGGGTCTCTGGCAGGCCCAATTATACTAATTTCAGGGTACTTTTCTAACAGTTCAGCCACACCCCCAGTATGGTCATAATGTTGATGAGTAATAAGAATAGCGACGGGTTGTAGATTGTTTTCCTGCAGATATTTAATTACCGGCTTAGACTGCCCCGGGTCGACCAAAGCCACTTGTGGCGACTTATCTCGCTGTATCATCCATATATAATTATCTGAAAATGCGTGTATAGGGGTAATATTTAACATCAGTTTCTCAATGGGAGATATGTACAGGAATAGTGTATGCTATGCATTTTAACCTTATAAAGAACAAGTTACATAATGAAAGTCATCTCTTTTAATACCAATAGCATTCGCATGCGCCAGCATCAACTTGAGCAGCTCATAAAAACACATTCCCCCGATGTTATAGGCATACAGGAAACGAAAGCGCAGGATGCCGATTTCCCGGTAGATATGATCGAATCACTGGGTTACCAATGTGCATTTCATGGACAGAAAACGCATTACGGCGTAGCCCTGTTGTATAAACATAAACCACTGGAAATCACTAAAGGATTTATAACTGATACCGATGAATCTCAGCGGCGCTTTATAACAGCCAGGTTTGAAATAGACGGTCAGGTATTGACGATTATGAATGGTTATTTCCCACAGGGCGACAATATAAAACACCCTACCAAATTTCCTGCCAAGAAAAAATTCTATGAGGATTTAAACCATTTATTAAATACTCGATACACTGCAGATGACAATATTATTCTTATGGGTGATATGAATATTGCTCCCCTCGATCTGGATATAGGTATAGGTGAGGACAATGCTAAACGCTGGTTAAAAACCGGAAAATGCAGTTTTTTACCTGTAGAAAGACAATGGATTAATACTTTATATAACTGGGGCCTTGTAGACACCTTTCGAGTTCTGCACCCAGATGTGGATGATCGTTTTAGCTGGTTTGATTATCGCAGCAAAGGTTTTGAAAAAGAACCCCGCCGTGGCTTACGTATAGACCTGATACTGGCGACAGAAAAGCTGGCCAGACAATGTAAAGATGCCGGCATCGACTACGAGGTAAGAGGCATGATAAAACCTTCAGATCATTGCCCCATCTGGTCTGAATTTGAACTATAAATAGGGTAACTATTCAGCTTAACCACATGAATAACTTTTATAAAAACCAGAAGCATCATTTATAATGGATAATCCTTTAAAAAGCTCACGCTGCCGCCTTATGGGCCTGTCACTGATATTGTTAATCAGCGTGATTTTGATGATGTTTAAAGTTATCCCCCTGCTTTTAAAGCCGACGATGCTTAGTCACGTACTGAACTCAGGGGAACTGGTGATAGTTACACGTAATAGCTCCACTACCTATTACGAAGGTCCAAATGGTAAAACAGGCTTTGAATACGACCTTGCGGAACGTTTTGCCGAGTCTCTGGGCGTTGAACTGAGAGTTATTACCAGTGATAACCTGCATGAAATATTTGAAATTCTAAATACAGGTAAAGCCCATTTCGCGGCAGCTGGATTAACCATTACCGAATCACGCAAAGAATATGTTCGCTTTGCCCCAAGTTATATGGATGTTACCGAGCAACTCATTTATAACAACCAGTCGTATCGCCCGAAAACCGCAGAAGATCTTGATGACGGTATATTAGAAGTGATAGAAGGCTCGAGCCATGTAGAAAGCTTAATAGAATTAAAAACACAATACCCCGAACTGAGCTGGAATACCCAAAAAAATATTGATAGTGAACAGTTATTGTACCTGGTCGAAAATCAGTTAATTGATTATACAGTTGCCGATTCAAACGAAGTTTCTCTTAACCAGCGTTTTTTACTCGAGTTACGTGTCGCCTTTGATATATCAAAACCCAAAAAATTAGCCTGGGCTTTTCCCAAAATTAAAGACTCCAGCTTATACGATAAAGCCATGAGTTTTTTCTGGCGTAATTTAAACGACGGCGAAATCACACACCTGATTGAAAAACATTATGGCCACGTGGATAAGTTTGATTATGTAGGCAACCGAATTTATAAACGACATATTGCAACCCGTCTAAGTAAGTATCTTGACATGTATCACGAAGCGGCCGATAAGTATAATCTGGACTGGAAATTATTAGCCGCAATGGGTTATCAGGAATCCCACTGGAATCCGAAGGCTGTTTCACCCACCGGGGTTCGTGGCATTATGATGTTAACACGCCAGACTGCCGGTTTATTAGGCGTGAAAAATAGACTCGATCCGAAAAGCAGTATCTTTGGTGGCGCCAAATATCTTGATAAAATTCGTCGCCGATTTCCTGAAGAGTTAAAGGAACCCGATAGAACCTGGTATGCCATGGCTGCATATAATGTGGGTTATTACCATGTCAGAGATGCACAGAAAATTGCTGAGCAACAGGGAAAAGACCCGAACAAATGGACTGATTTACAATCAACATTGCCATTATTAGCGCGCAAAAAATGGTATAAAAAAACTAAATTTGGTTATGCACGTGGCTGGGAACCAGTGAAGTATGTTACCAATATTCGACGTTATTATGATCTTCTTGAATACCAGCTTTCGCCAGATAAAAACGGCAGAATCAAAGATGAGGAACATGAAGTATTTTCTATTATGCCTTCGGTTTTATAAACGCACTGAATATTTTATGCGTTAACACTTTTTTTACTTTATAAACGTCTAAGTAATAACTCACGAATCTCTTCATCCGTCATTACAATCGGGTTAGTTTTCATACTACTACCCCGACTATTCATTATTACTTTATCCAGACCTGCTTCAGTCAAACCAAACTCACCCAGTTTTGGTAATAACATGGTATCTGTCCAACGCTGTAAAGTACCGCACAACGCTTCCCATGATTTATGTTTGTCATGATAACGTTGTTGCGAAATAACATCACCCAAATTAGCATACTTGTCTAACGCGGGATTAGAAGAGTCACGTTGTAACATAATATGAATATTCATATCGGCAGCTTCAGATATTAAAGTGCCACAAACAACACCATGGGGAATAGGATAAAAAGCCCCTAAAGGTGAAGCTAAACCATGCACTGATCCCAGACCTGTTTGTGCCAGACAAATACCTGATAACAAAGAGGCATAAGCCATTTTATCCTGCGCTTCATCTGTTACTTCATGATTATACAGTGCTAGAAGGCTGTCTCTAACCGCCTTAATGCCACTTAAAGCCAGAGCATCTGTCATCACGTTTGAAGCCGTTGATACATAAGATTCAATCAACTGCGTTAAAGCATCCATTCCATTAGCAGCAATAATATTTTTCGGACAGGTATTTAATAACTCCGGGTCTATTACCGCATACTCGGCAACCAGTTTGTCATCTCTAAAAGATTTCTTAAAACCATTTTCCCCCTGCACACTCAGCACCGCATTTTTGGTTGCTTCAGAACCTGTGCCTGCGGTAGTTGGCACCGCAATAAAAGGTACAGCGGGGCCTTTATAAGTTAATTCAGGCCCCACACCTTCAAGAAAATCCATAACTGAATGATCAATTTTTAATAAACCTGCAATCGCTTTGGCTGCATCAAGCGCACTACCACCACCAATACCTAAAACCACATCAATTGCATGATCTTTAAACTCACCCACAATTGTGTCAACTAACTCAGGTGAAGGCTCACCCGGAATTGAGCAATGTTCAAGCTGAATGCCATTTTTATCAAATGCAGATTTCAATTTTGTATAAGTTAAACTCGACTTAAATGAGCGCGCCCCTGTAACCAGTAATACACGACGACCATATAACAAACAGAGTTCTGGCAATTGCCTGACAGAGCCTCTTGAAAATATAATTCGGGGTAAACGTGCGATAGAAAAATCAAATAAATTCATAAGCGTAATTGTAGTTCAGATAACCGTAAAAACACAATAAGCTCAGGTTATTACAGATATGTTATGATTATCATATATTAGATATGAACTAAAAATTTCACCTGTACTCGATAATGAACATTTCAAAATTAATTTTTTTCCCAATTCAAGCCGATAAAAGCATTGATAACGAGCTGTTATTAAAAACATTAATCAACTCACAATTAATTAATGACGATAAGCGACACATTAATCAGTACCTGCCAGGTGATAATTTTTTAAGTTTAATTACTTTTTTAGGTTGTTCACCTAATATCAATCTGCAGCCAGTTGAGGGTGAAAACCACTGTTTTATTTCAGTTATTGAACAAACTCCCGAGCCAGAGTGTCTGGGTTATACACAAACCGTTAACCCTAAATGCCCTGTCTGTAAAAAACGCATCAGTGACTGGCAAACCCCTGACTGGCAAAAAACCGGACAGTTATGTCGCTGTTATAAATGCCAGAATCAAACTTTATATTCTGGGCTTAACTGGAAACATGAATGTGGGTTTGCCCGTTGTGGATTTGAAATCAGCCACATATATCCACATGAAGCAGTTCCAACAGACCAGCTTTTAAATATTCTAAGTGAGTTTTCTGGCAATGAATGGGAATATTGTTATACAACAAATTAAATAGTTTATCCCCCAAAGGGGAATGGCAAAAATATTAATCAAACTCAGCATTACACGAAGCAAGCCATGCATGAATTGCCTTAAGCTCCTTATTAATCAGTTTACTATCACGATGTATATACGCCATTGTACTAATACCTTGCGTCCACACCATAAGGTGCATAGTCAAATCAGTGGCATTTTTTTACTACAGCCCATTAATTGAAACTGTTTTTTTATCCAGTACTCGAACACTTCAAACTGCTCTCGCGTTATTCTTTGCAAGCCTTGCTGAACTTTCCCTAACTCAAGATTAAGTGTGCCCATTGGACAGCCGTATTGTGTGACTTCATTTTTCACATTACTGACAATCTGTGCATAACGCCGTAATCGCTCTAATGGCGTTTTATATTGTTGTTCCCAGTCAGCTAACATTTGCTGCATTTGCGTTACTCGATACTCTATAACAGCAACTAACACTTCATCCTTGGTTTTAAAATAATAATTCAAATTGCCTCGCGGAACATTAGACGCGGACGCAATATCACTGAAGGACGTTAAATTATAACCCTTCTGATAAAATAGCTGGTCAGCTGCTTTAACAACTAACTGCCTGACCTGTTGTGTTTTCTCTCGTGCAACCATGTCATTTCAAGATACATCTGTTTAGCTGATTACACAAATGGTCTGGCCATTTTCATAGGACTTTTCTGCAATTTATCCATTTCACGCACCTGAGCTCTCACCGCATCCCGCCAGTCTTGCTTAGGGTGGTAATTAAGTCTTTCTGTTGCAATTGTGTTATCCACAGCCACTTCTTCAAGCAAATGCACAATACTACGCGTAATTAACGGCTCCCACGGAACAACAGGATTAAGCATTTCCATTAACCAGGCAAATGAGTACGCAATAAAAAACGGAACTTTATAAAACGGCTTCGGATAAGCAAATTCATTATGTATAAACTCTATCACCTCTCTTACGCATGGCACCTCTCGACCCACCGCATTAAATGATTCATAAGCCGTTAAACCCTCTGCAAGTGCAGCACATTTCATTGCCTCACCTATATCACTACCACTGATTATCGGCAAACTGGTTCTTCCATTTGCAATCCAGGGAACCAGATGCGTTTTTAAACGTGGCAATAAAATGGGTAAAACCCCAAGACCATAATGTTCACCTGCAAAAATACCCAGTCGCATATTTACAATGCAGGTATCATTATTTGCTTTCGCGCGCATAGTGTTTTCAACTTTTATAACGTTGCACAAATGCGGCCAGTAGTTTCTAGAAATCCCCTGACTAAGCGCATCGTGAGAAGTATCTGGTGAAGCTGCACTGGTTGTGCTCACATTAATAAAACGTGATATCCGCCTGGCAACAACCTTATCAATTAATTTTAAGGTGGGTTCAAGATATAACGCCTGTGATTCTTTCTTGTGCTGCCATAGAGACGTCCAGGCCATCGCATTACAAACAATATCAACACCCTCTAACATTTCGTCCAGATAAGTTTCATCCCGAAAATCACCTTGCCGAACTTCACCCTTAAACCCGGTAATTAATTTAGACTTATCTCGACAGGCAGCTATCAGCTTAACCCCATCCAGCTTCATTAAATTTTTTAAGGTGTGCGTGCCTACAAAACCATTAGCGCCAGTAACAAGAATCGTTTTCATAATATTTGTCCATTTATTTTAAGATGGTCGTCTTATATAGTATTTCAGACGACCGTCTTAAATACAAGGTGATTCAGATCAATGGGAAAAATCGTTAAATTTCACCAATATAAGATTTGTTCATATTATGAGTTGATATTAAATCTCATAAAAAGAGGGTAAGTTCTAAGAAGTGTTGACGTATTATCAGGCACATCACTATCGGAGAAAAGCGAACAGGTTAGAACTGAGAATATTATATAAGCTGTCTAGAACAGGCTAAACGCTGCTGTTTAGTGCTCTACCCCTTATTAATAACAGCAAAGAAATGCCACCCCGCTAAAACCATGCTTTAAATTATCAGTTCGTATTGGTTTTATCTCGTTCCCATGCTCCTGCGTGGGAATGCATAGGTTTCGATGTACTAGCCCATACTCTGTACGCATTCAGGTGCATAACTTATTCCATCTTTTAAAATACAGCGAGTGAAAAC
>JAPHRB010000051.1 GCA_026197015.1 Gammaproteobacteria bacterium
CCGGTTACTTCCTGCATGTTTAATAATTTATCTAAAGTGTGCTCAATAACGGTTTTATCTTGAAGTTTTAAATATTGCTTTGGCCTGTCAGCTAACATGCGCTTGCCAACACCAGCGGCAGGAATAATGGCCCAGAATTGTTTATTTTGCATTAAGAAACCAACTCATTTAGATGACTGAATTATCTGGTAGAAAGTTTCGTCTTTACCGATCATACCCATCTCACTACGAGCTCGTTCTTCTATAGCGTCTTTTCCCTGTTTTAAGTCTTTAACTTCAGCAGACAGAGATGCATTACGCTCTTCAAGTTTATTTTTTTCTAACTGTTTTTTTTCAATTTCCTGCTCCAGATGTATAACTTCTGGAACAGCTCCGTCACCCACCCATAGTTTGTACTGCAGTAGCAGAAACAGAACCATAAGTAATGACAGTAACCATTTCAAAAATTTTAACCCGGGTAATTATTTAAGATGTTTAAAAGCTGACTTGCCAGCATAAACGGCCTTATCACCTAGTGTTTCTTCAATGCGTAACAGCTGGTTATATTTAGCAACACGATCAGAACGAGATAAAGAACCTGTTTTAATCTGACCTGTGCTAGTTGCTACACATAAATCAGCTATCGTTACATCTTCTGTTTCTCCTGAGCGGTGAGATATTACAGCTGTATAACCTGCATCATGCGCCATATTTATCGCATCAAGTGTTTCACTTAATGTGCCAATCTGGTTAAATTTGATCAAAATTGAATTAGCGATGCCTTTATCAATACCTTCTTTAAAGATTTTAGTATTTGTAACGTAAAGATCATCACCCACTAACTGAACCTTATCACCAAGGCGTTCAGTCAATTTAGCCCAACCTTCCCAGTCTGCTTCATCCAGACCATCTTCAATCGAGATAATTGGGTATTTCTCAACCCAGTCAGCCAGGTAATCAACCATTTCTTCAGCGCTTAATATGCGACTTTCTGAAGCCAGGTTGTAATTGCCGTTCTCGTAGAATTCAGAACTTGCAACATCAAGCCCAAGATAAACATCTTTACCTGGTTCAAAACCTGCATTTTTAATCGCTTCTAAAATAACTTCAATCGCTTCTTCATTCGAAGAAAGATTAGGTGCAAAACCACCTTCATCACCAACTGTTGTTGCCAGACCACGATCAGATAATACTTTTTTCAATGAATGAAAAACTTCTGTGCCGTAACGTAAAGCTTCTTTAAATGAAGGTGCGCCTACAGGTAAAATCATAAATTCCTGTAAATCAACACTGTTATCCGCATGTGAGCCACCATTAATGATATTCATCATAGGTACAGGCAATGTGTATGTGCCATTTCCAAGGTAATCATAAAGGTCTTTGTTTTCAAAATTGGCTGCTGCATGAGCTGATGCAAGTGAAGCCGCTAAAAGCGCATTAGCACCCAGACGTTGTTTGTTTTCAGTACCATCCAGCTTTAACATGATGTCATCAATCGTGCGTTGTTCACGACAGTCGATACCGATTAATGCCTGTTGAATTTCGCCATTCACGTTGGCTACCGCTTTCAATACACCCTTACCCATGTAACGGCTCTTATCATCATCACGTAACTCAATAGCTTCGCGTGCACCTGTCGATGCGCCTGATGGGACTGCAGCACGGCCGCGTACACCACTTTCTAGAATAACATCTGCTTCCAGTGTTGGGTTACCTCTTGAATCGAGAATTTCGCGAGCGATTATTTGCTTAATTTTAGACATGTTTTCCTCAATACTTTCATGTATTTACGTTTGTTTTGTTACTTGGTTTCTAGTTTTTTTATTGCTTGTTTTCTTATAACCATTTACTTAAAAATGTGTTGTTACATAGTCATGCTTTTATCTGTGTGAGCCAGTTGATAACATAGCTTTACAGTTTATCCAGTATGGTAAATTGCTGGAATCCCGATTAAAGCATTCGGGAATAATGAGTTATTTTCTTTTACTAAGCGACTCGTTTAAAGTTCAGTTTCTTCAAATGCTGAAGATTTAACTAACTCATCAATACCTTTTAAACGACTTAATAAGGCCGCCATTTTACCTAACGGCCAGGCGTTTGGGCCATCACTTAAAGCATTAGCAGGGTCAGGGTGTGTTTCCATAAACATACCTGAAATACCAGCTGCTACTGCCGCACGAGCCAGAACCGGCACATGCTCTCGCTGGCCACCAGATGTTGCACCCTGTCCGCCTGGTAACTGCACCGAATGAGTAGCATCAAATACTACCGGACAATTGGTTTCACGCATAACCGCCAGGGCACGCATATCAGATACCAGATTGTTATAACCAAAGGAAACACCTCGATCACAAACCATGATCTGTTCATTTCCAGTGGTTCTGGCTTTATCAACCACGTTTTTCATATCCCAGGGTGCCATAAACTGGCCTTTTTTAATATTAATCGGGATACCCGCTGCTGCTGCTTTCAAGATAAAGTTAGTTTGTCGACATAGAAACGCCGGGGTTTGAATAACATCAACCACTTCAGCAACTTCGTCCATTGGTGTGTCTTCATGAACATCGGTTATTACTGACACACCCACTTCGTCTTTAATTTTTTGCAGGATTCTCAGGCCCTCAGCCATACCCAAACCCCGAAAACTATCAATTGATGAACGATTTGCCTTATCAAATGATGATTTATAAATAAACGGAATACCCAGTTTATCAGTAATTTGTTTCAATTCTGTTGCAGTACTCAGTGCCATAGCCTCTGACTCAATAACACATGGGCCTGCGAGTAGAAATAAGGGCTGATCCAGCCCAACCTTGAATCCGCATAAATCCATTATGACTGACCTCTTGTATTACGGTGATTACAGGCTGCTTTTATATAGTCTGTAAACAAAGGATGTCCCTTGCGGGGTGTAGAGGTAAATTCAGGGTGGAACTGACAGGCCACAAACCAGGGATGATCTGCAACTTCAATTACCTCTACCAAATCACCATCTACTGAACGGCCAGAGAACTTAAGGCCTTTATCCTCAAGCTCCTTTAAATATGTGTTATTAAACTCGTACCGATGCCGATGACGCTCAGATATTTGTGTCGCATTATAAATTTCTGCGATTTTACTGCCTTTTTCCAGATCACATGCCTGTGCACCTAAACGCATTGTGCCACCCAAATCAGAATGCTCATCTCGGGTTTCTGTTTCCCCAGTTGTAGATTTCCATTCAGTGATAAGGCCAATCACCGGGTGTGTTGTGGTTTTATTAAATTCAGTGCTATGTGCATCCTGCATATTTGCTTTATGGCGAGCAAATTCAATAACCGCGACTTGCATACCCAGGCAAATACCCAGATAAGGTATTTTATTTTCACGGGCGTATTTTACAGCAGCAATCTTGCCTTCAACACCGCGTTTGCCAAAACCACCGGGTACTAAAATAGCATCCAGATCATTTAACTGACTCATTTCACCCTGTTCCAGGTCTTCTGAGTCTATATAACGGATATTTACTTTTACCTTGTTCTGTATCCCCGCGTGACTTAAAGATTCATTTAATGATTTATATGATTCTGTAAGATCAACATACTTACCAACCATGCCGATTGTCACTTCAGACTCCGGGTTTTCCAGAGCATCAACAACCGCCTGCCAATCTGACATATCGGCTTCTGGAAGATCCAGTCGTAACTTGTCAGCAACGATTTTATCCAGGCCCTGCGCCTGTAACCATTGCGGGATTTTGTAGATATGATCCAGGTCTTTTGCAGAGATTACGGCTTTTTCTTCTACATTGGTAAAAAGTGAAATTTTTCGGCGATTTTCTACTGCTAAATAGGTTTCAGAACGACATAATAAAATATCTGGCTGAATACCAATTGAACGTAATTCTTTTACCGAGTGCTGTGTCGGTTTAGTTTTAACTTCACCCGCAGAACGAATATACGGCACCAGTGTGAGGTGCATAAATAATGCACGCTCGTGACCGAGCTCAACCCCCATCTGACGTATTGCTTCAAGGAACGGCAATGACTCAATGTCACCTACCGTGCCACCGATTTCAACCATCGCAACATCAGCACCTTCTGAACCTTTAATTATGCTACGTTTAATTTCATCGGTGATATGAGGAATAACCTGAACAGTACCGCCCAGATATTCTCCGCGACGCTCTTTACGGATAACGGTTTCGTAAATACGTCCGGATGTAAAGTTACTGGCCTGCGAGGTTCGGGAGTTTACAAACCTTTCGTAATGCCCTAAATCAAGGTCGGTTTCGGCCCCGTCGTCGGTTACATATACCTCACCATGCTGAAACGGGCTCATAGTGCCTGGGTCTACATTGATGTAAGGGTCGAGCTTGAGCATTTTAACGGTAAGGCCACGGGCCTCAAGAATTGCACCAAGGGAGGCAGCAGCGATTCCTTTACCCAAGGAAGAAACTACACCACCGGTGATAAATATATAGCGTGTCATCAGCTTAATTTTAGCCTTAATAGGAGGGTTTAGGAGCATAGAAATCGCTGTGTATATTAGCAAAAAATTATTGGTTTCTCAATGACTTGTGAGGCAATAAGGCGAATGAGTTTTGACTGTATGAAACATTCCGACAGTTTCTGCTTCATTTAGTAAGTCAAGATTCAACAACTAACTGTCATAAATTTTTATAATTCATTTCTTTAGTTATGAAATTATCTCTTTGATAGTTCATAATCAATATAAGCAGGCTACAGAGAGTCAGTTAAAGGCCGTGAAACTCATTACAAATAACATGAACAACTCTATCTATCTTATTGTATTTAAACGTTATTGAGTTATAAGTTTAATTTATGGGCATAATCAACGAATACAACAAGCAATTAGATAATAAGAGCTACCAAACTGATGCAGAACAATATTCTGCTGTGCAGAAGCTTGCACAATTACAGCAGGATATCAGTCATCTTTTACAGCAAAAGCAAACGTTTGTTTATAAAGTGAAAGCATTATTCAAACTCCCCTTACCCAATGTATCTGGTTGTTATATATGGGGAGATGTGGGGCGGGGTAAAACCTGGTTAATGGATATGTTTTTTGACAGTTTTGACAGCGATTCATTAATTGAAGAACGCAAAATAAGACTGCATTTTCAGCATTTTATGCAAGCCATACATGATCAGCTAAGTTTAATAGGTGAGCAAAAAAAACCTTTAGAATTTATAGCTCGGTCATTTGCCAGCCGTTATCAATTAATTTGCCTTGATGAGTTTCATGTTTCAGATATTACCGACGCTATGCTTTTGTACGGGCTGCTTGAAACTTTATTAAAAGAAGGGGTTATTCTAGTTGTCACATCAAATCAGGTACCAGACAACCTGTATAAAAACGGCTTACAAAGAGAACGGTTTTTACCCGCAATAAAGCTACTTAAACAACATTGCCAGATTATTGAGCTTAATGGCGCAGTTGATCACCGTTTGCGTTTACTTGAAAAGGCCGATACCTGGCATTTGTTATCAGATAACAGCGATAGCCTTCTGGAATCTCGATTTAATGAACTTATAACCCACCCTGCTCAACGTAATTATAAAATCCATATCAACTATAGGATTATTGAAAGCATTCTCTATACAGACGACATTATATGGTTAGATTTTTATAAAATATGTGGCAATAAGCGCGGTTCAGCAGATTATATTGAAATTGCCAGACAGTTTCATACTATATTTATTAGCAATATCCCTATTATGGATGATGGCCAGAATGATAAAACCAGACGCTTTATAAATATGATTGATGAGTTTTATGATCGCAATGTTAATTTACTGAGTAGCGCGGAATCTCAGCCCGAATTATTATATACCGGTAAGCAATATGCATTTGAGTTCAAACGCACGATTAGTCGCTTACTGGAGATGCGAAGTCACGAATATATGCAAAGACCTCACAAAATAAGCTAGAATAAGCATTAAGTACTATTTTAACCCGTTAAACTTCAGTCAGCTGGCATATAGGTACTAGAAATTTTAAATATTAAACGTTTTTTAATTACATCTATTTTACTGTTAGTTGGTGCTTCGTCGTTAGCTAATACGCAGGATGTTGAAGATAGTCTCATATTTGATGACACCCCTCTAAAGGAAGACCTTCATTTACCTGACTGGTTTAGCCTCAGTTTTTTAGACTTACAAGATAGTTTAGACGAAGCCATAAAAGATGGTAAAAAAGGTATTATTCTTTATTTTGGACGCAAAGACTGCGCCTACTGTAAATCACTACTCGAAGTAAACTGGGGTGACCCTGCTATTATAAAATTTACCCAGCAACACTTTAATGTGATCGCAATTGATGTTCGCGGTGATCGTGTGGTCACTGACTTCAGAGGTAAAACATGGTCTGAAAAGAGTTTTTCGGCACATAGAAAAACAAACTTCACCCCCTCATTATTATTTTATAACTCAAAAAGTCAGCTCGCATTAAAACTACCTGGCTATCGTCCCAAGTATCAATTCAGAGCTGCTCTAGAATATGTTGCTGATGCGCACTATCAACGCGAATCATTTCGCGATTATCTGACACGAGCAGAAGCCGCATTAAGTTTTGGCTTAGAAGAACTTAATGAGCATGAGGTTTTCATGTCACCACCTTATGATCTTCAACGAAATAATAAAAACCGCAACAAATCTCAAGTTAACCCATTAGTTGTTTTTTTTGAACACCCACGCTGTCATGCATGTGATATTTTACACGGTGACACTTTAAGTAATCCTGAGGTTACCACGCAACTTTTTGAACTTGATGTGGTGCAATTAAACTCTATGGATAACACTCCTGTAATCACGCCTGATGGCAAACAGACAACTTCAAAACAGTGGGCTGAAGATTTAAACTTAACCTTCGCTCCCAGCATGGTGTTTTTTGATGAATCAGGAAAAGAAATATTGCGGGTGGAGTCAGTCATTAGATTTTATCGCTTAAATAATGTATTACGTTATGTCATTGGTAAGGAGTATAACAATTACCCTACTTTTCAGGCATGGCTACATGAAATACGCAAGAATAATATGAGTGTAAAGTAACAATGGATCAAAAAAGAGTTATTCAGGCGATCGAAAACATATGCAGTATGGGTTGTACAACTGTAAAGGCTATTATTATAACTTTAGAAATGGGCAATAAAGTGGAAGGTACTGAGGATTTTTCAGAGGATGAGTTAAAAGAACTAGAAAAAGAACTCAAATCTATAATGGCGGTTTATGAAGATAAAGCTTAAATCCAGATCTAATTATGCTTCTGGCTATGTTTTTTGGGATACTCAAAAGCCAATAAGTCGCCAGCTTCACGCTTAATATCACTCCAGTTATTTTCTTCAAACTGAACAATTGCAACACTACAACTTGGCATATCACTTACACCGTCTTTAGTGTAATAATTTACCACCTCAGTCATTGTCGGATTATGTCCGACTATCATTACCGACGATTGTTTATCTGGTAGTTTTTTTATAATATCAACAATATCAAGATGCGATGCCAGGTAGATTGAATGGTTCTGTATTACTGCTTTATGCGGAGTTAAATATTTTTTATATTGTTCAGCGGTAGCAAGTGCCCGTGCCGCATCACTACTAATGATTTCATGAATAATATAACCACATTGATGAAGATATGTAGCCATTAACGGGGCATCATTTTTACCCTTTTCATTAAGCGGTCTATTAAAATCACTTATGCCGGGTTCATTCCAGTTAGATTTAGCATGTCTGGCAAAAAGCAATGTTTTCATATCCGCACCCTATTATCTATGTGTTAATTTTCTTTTAAAATCGCACCTAACTCTGGTATACAGGATCCACAATTTGTACCCGCTTGTAAAGCTTTTCCAATAGCTTCGACAGAGTCGAGATTATCGTCTTTTATAGCCTGTAATATTGTATTACGACCAACACCAAAACAGGCACATACACTTGGCCCTGCATCATCACTTGCTTCACCTGGGCGACCAGACAATAAAAATGCTTTATCTTTATCATCTAAGGTAATCTTATCAAATAAAGCCATTAACCAGTCCCGATTTGGTAGATGCTCATGAGGGCTGATAAAAACACAACTTTCTAATTCATCACCTACCAATCTCGCCGCTCTATATTGTTTTGCTGATTCATCAAGATACTCCATCCAGGTAACATTATCTTCCTGTGCGCATAATAAATTTCGCGCATTTTCAGCCCAGTTATCTGGAGTTTCATTACCGGCGATTTCATAACGCCATAAATGATGACCTTTATTTAAATTCCAGTAGTCCTGAGTTGATAAATCTAACTGGCGACGACTTAATAAAAAACCATACCATGACTTATTAACAGGCTGAATTGTAACGGGTGTATGTTTAAATTCAGGTTGACCAGAATAAGGGTCACAATCGGGGTTTATAACTTTATCAATAACTGCATTTGAAGCGTATTGATCACTCCAGTGCATGGGCATAAAAACCATACCTTTAGGCACTTCGTCACTGATACTGGCTCGAACGGTCACTTCGCCCCACTGACTACTGACATTAACTAAATTTTCTTTAACTATATTACAGGTTGCCGCATCTTCAGGATGTATCTGAATAAACGCCTCTGAAATATGAGTTGATAATTTAGGAGACTTACCTGTGCGTGTCATTGTATGCCACTGGTCACGTATTCGACCACTATTTAATATAAATGGATACGTTTCTGAAACCGGGTTGGCAGGACCACGAGGTGTAACAGGTATCATTTGTGCTTTACCGGATGCGGTAAAAAATTTTCCATCTTCAAACAAACGTTTAGTACCTGACAGTTGCCCGAAGGTTACAGGCCATTGCGTTGGTATAAACTGCTCATAACCTTTTTCATCAAGATCTGAAAATAACGAAATATCAAAATCTCGTGTACCATTGTTTTCTTTGCCACTTAAACTTGCATATTCTTTGAATATTTCAAGTGATGATTCATAGTTAAATGCATTTTCAAAACCCATTTTTATTGCCACATCAGAAATGATTTTCCAGTCGGGTAAAGCTTCACCCGGAGAATCCCTAAACGAACGCTGACGTGACAAACGTCTTTCAGAATTAGTCACCATACCATCACGTTCACCCCAGGTACTGGCGGGTAATAAAACGTCACCTAAATCTGTGGTATCGGTATTTTGCATACAATCCTGCACCACTAAAAAATTGCATTTTGATAAAGCTTTTCGAACTTTATTATTATCAGGCATGCTCACAGCAGGGTTAGTACCAATGACCCATAGTGCTTTTATTTTGCCATCTAATATGGCATCAAATAAATCAACAGCTTTGTAACCCGCTTTATCAGCTATATGTGGTGATTGCCAATGTTGTTGAACAAGCCGTCTATGGTCTGCATTTTCTAAATCCATATGTGCCGTTAACTGATTAGCCAGGCCACCAACCTCTCTCCCCCCCATGGCATTCGGTTGCCCTGTTAGTGAAAAAGCACCCATACCTGGGCGACCTATTCTTCCAGACAACAAGTGACAATTAATAATTGCATTTACTTTATCTGTTGCAGAACTGCTTTGATTAATTCCCTGTGAAAATAGTGTTACAACTTTTTCTTTACGGGCAAATAAAGCATAAAAAGATTCAACCTGCTGCTTGGTTAATCCACAGCTTTTAGCAACGTGATCGATATTAATAGTTGATTCATAGGCCGCATCAAGGGTTTCATGCAAGCCTTCTACACAATTCTCGACAAACAGTTTATTAAGTTCACCCTGATCGTTTAAATAGGTTAATAAACCATTAAATAACATCGAATCTTTTGCAGAATTAATAGCCAGGTGTATATCCGCAATATCACAGGTAGCGGTTTTTCGAGGATCGATTACCACCACCTGTAAGTTAGGGTTATCATTTTTAGCCTGGCGAATTCGTTGAAAAATAACCGGGTGACACCACGC
>JAPHRB010000017.1 GCA_026197015.1 Gammaproteobacteria bacterium
TAATGTTTCAGGTTTAATATTTATGGGTGGTGCGGGTAGTGTTAATGAGCCTAAAGACTGGATTACTCAGGAACTGGCCCTGATTCGTCAGGCTGACACACAGTCTATTCCCATGCTGGGCATCTGTTTTGGCGCACAACTGATCAGTAAAGCACTGGGGGGAGATGTTTGTGAAGGCAGTGAGCTGGAGATTGGCTGGCATAATGTTCAGTCTGTGAATGAAGTGGAGGGCGGCCCACCAGGCATTTCAACAGAGAAAAAAGCCTGGTTATCCGGTTTGCCTGAAAACTTTATCGCATTTCAATGGCATGCACATACCTTAACCGTACCGCCGGGCGCCATTCAACTGTGGAGAAGCGACTGTTACGAACAGCAGGGGTTTGCAAAGGGTCAGGTGCTTGGCATGCAGTTTCACCTGGAAGTAAGCGCTGAGTCTATTCTGGATTTAAGCCATCGTTATGCCAGTGATTTATCACATGTAACTCATTGTTCGCAGAGTGTTGAACAGATAAACGAAAATATACAACAACGCGTTGATAAACTGCACGATGTTGCAGATCAGATATATCACCGCTGGTTAAGCCTGGCGGGGATTATCTCAGCTGATATAGATGACACTGAACGGGCAAGTGAATAAAACATTCTAAACAGCTGAGTTAAATTTAACTCGTTCCCACGCAGGAGCATGGGAACGAGACAAAAAAATGCCTGTGTGAGATGAAGCTGAGCATGATGAGCCCGGGCATGATTAATCTGTCCGGGCAAGTTTGAGTCGTTAAGTTCTCAGGGCCAGATTCCACGCATCAATGTGGCATTGGCTACTCTTTCAATGGCATTAATTAATGCTACTGTCCTGAAATCCGGGCACTCTAGTTGAGTATCTGTTTCACTATCAATGGCTGTTTCTTCGCAAACTAAAAAAGCCTGCCAACGCTTGAAAACAGAATCGACGCTGTTGTACATTTTCTTTTTGAGTCGAGCATTAACAACCTCAAGATCCCATTGTTCATTGGCCTGATTTTGTACCCATTCATAATAACTCACCGTAACACCGCCGGCATTGGCCATAATATCAGGGATAAGATAAATGCCCTTTTCCTGCAAAACTTTGTCCGCCGTTGGTGTTGTTGGGTTGTTAGCTGCTTCCACAATAAGTCTGGCTTTTATGTTGTTAACATTATCTGCATGGATCTGGTTACTGATGGCAGCGGGGATGAGAATGTCACAGTCAATTTCAATGAGTTCTTCATTAGTGAGTGAGAGTGTGCCAGGCAGGCCAACCATACTACCGTGTTCTGCTTTGTAGGCAGTGACTTCTTCGAGATTTAGCCCGCTTTCTGAATAAACACACCCACCACTATCACTTAACGCTATGATGATTGCACCCTGTTCTTTAAAAGCATGTGCGGCAACGCTGCCCACATTACCAAAACCCTGAATGACTACCCGGGCGCCGCTAATTTTTGTCAGGCCAGGTATGAGTTCTTTTGACAGGAACCGTTCAGTTACATAAAGGCAACCCTGACCAGTCGCTTCGGTGCGGCCATATGAACCACCAAGGTCGATTGGTTTACCGGTGACTACCGGGCGATTGTTTTCACCCGGATTTAGTGTGTCATAAGTATCATATATCCAGGCCATTGTTTGTTCATTGGTGTACATATCTGGAGCGGGAATATCGGTGTGTGGCCCAATCAAATCGCGAAGCTCAGATGTAAAACGGCGTGTGATACGCCTGAGTTCATTGGTGCTGAGTTCTTTTGTGTTACAAACGATAGCGCCTTTTGCGCCTCCAAAGGGGATATTAACCAGTGCGCATTTCCAGGTCATGAGTTTGGCCAGGGAAATTACTTCTTCCTGTGTGACATCCGGGTGATAACGTATGCCGCCTTTTCCAGGGCCAAATACTCTATTGTGTACCACTCGATAACTGTGAAAGGTTTGTACAGAACCATCATCAAGTTCAATAGGGAAATTAATAATGTGGATGTGTTTGGGCTGTTTGAGAAAATCAATAAGTCCGGTCTGTAAATGGCTGATATAAGCACGTGCCTTATCAAATTGTTGTTCACTGATAACAATTGGGTCAAGAATTTCGTTGTTCATGTGTTTCCAGGTGTTTGAAGTTGGCGATCAAACTGTAACCGTTATTGTTTAACGGCTTGTTTGATTCTGCTAAAACATAAACATTAATCTTCAGCAGACATCTCATAACGTTGTAAACGAGCTTGCAGAGTTTCAACTTCTTCAAGTAAATCAAGCGCCAGTGCAATTCCGGCCATATTGATATTAAGGTCACGTTGCAGTCGCATAGCGGTGCGTGCTCGCTGTAAACTGTCTGCTGTAAATCGCCATTGTGACTCTAGCTGCCTCATTGGTTCCCGCTGCACAGGCTCAAGAGCACCTTCTTCAACCAGTTCAATAATCCATTCAGCGGGGCGTGAGCAGGCACAGCAAAGCTCGTTTAAACTAAGTTCAGTTTGCTCGTCGAGTAAGGTTCCATTGAGTATTACCAGTTTGTTCATCGCTTATACTCCCAATGCACTACGTGGGTTATAGGACAGCTCCTGCTGCATTTCTTTATACAGCGCCTGCGCTTTTTCATTATCGGCAGGGGGCAGGGTGATTTGTGTTGTAACATAAAAATCACCCGCGGTCTTAGCCGGAATACCGCGTGCTTTTAAGCGCAATTTTCGACCACCCGGTGTGTTTGCTGCTATTTTCAGATCAACCGGGCCGCCAGGTGTAGGTACTTTAACGGTAGCGCCTAAAGCCGCTTCCCAGGGTGTTATGGGTAAGTCGAGATAGACATCATGACCTTCTACCCGATACATACTATGGGGATTAAACTCGATCACCAGATACAGATCTCCAGCAGGTGCGCTGCCCATACCCGCAGAGCCCTGGCCGCTCAGGCGAATACGCTGGCCCTGTTTAACGCCCTTGGGTATTTTAACATTCAGAGTGCGTTGTTTGTTAATCACATGACCTGTGTTATCCAGTTCCGGTGATTGCAGGGTGATGCTACGGCTTGCACCATTGTAAGCATCTTCAATATCAATCATAACTTTTGCATGATGGTCTTCGCCACGTGCATTATAAGCCCTGTGCTGCTGTCCCCGCTGTCCAGCAGAACGTGCCGAGCCAAAATCGTGGCCAAATAGTGATTCGAAAAAATCACTGTAATCGGCATCATCGCCGCCGGTAAATCCACCACCATTAAATTCAAAACCCGCATCCCAGTTAGGCGGTGGATTGAAATCCTGACCGGCTTTCCAGTTTTCTCCAAGCTGATCATAAGCAGCGCGTTTTTCAGGATCTTTAAGAACCTCGTAAGCTTCACCTAACTCTTTAAATCGTTCTTCTGCATTGGCTTCTTTACTAACGTCCGGGTGATATTTTCGAGCTAGCTTTTTATAGGCTCTTTTTATATCAGTCTGGCTAGCATCTTTTTTGATGCCAATAATTTCATAATAATCTTTAAAATCCATACTTGGCTCCAGCGAGCAATAACAGGCTGCATTAATACTGCATCTAAATATTTATGCTGTATATAAAAATTTAATTTAAAAAATTAGTTGCGCTACATTTAGTCGTAGTTAACTCTAAGTTATAAGATAAGATCGAATGACGGCATTTACAAGGGTTTATTAAAAACAATGTCACAATGATACAAAGAAAGGTGCTGACATTGAAATAATCGAAAAAATCCCCGGAATATTGTCAAAACGTTATTTATTTTTTATTCCAATGGGCGGTTTAATCTTTTTTAATTTGAGATTGCTGATCAAAAACTATTCAGGTAGATGTTAGTGAATGGTTGTTGTTTACCCCGTATTTATGACGCACAACTAAAGAGGCTTTTATAAATCCAGACAAATTTATTGAGTTATTGTTTGTTGCTCTTCTGAAATTCTGTGATTCGTAGTGGTGAAAAATTATTCATGGCGTAGCGCTTCAATAGGGTCCAAATGTGCGGCCTTACGAGCAGGGAAATACCCGAAGATAACACCAACAGCGGCTGAAAAAAGAAATGAAATTATAACTATGCCTTCATTAAATATGAAAGGCACCTGCATTAAATCGGCAAGTGCAACGGAGCCTGCCAGGGCTAATATTATACCGATAATTCCACCTAATGATGACAGCGCTACGGCTTCCACCAAAAATTGCAATAACACCTCACGTTCAAGTGCGCCGATAGCCAGTCGAATGCCTATTTCTCTTGTGCGTTCTGTAACGGACACCAGCATGATGTTCATGATTCCGATGCCGCCCACCAGTAAACTTACCGCAGCAACAGCACCGAGTAACATGGTGAGTACTCTGGTGGTGCCACTCAGCATTTTGGCGATTTCTTTCATATCCATAACTGAAAAATCATCTTCTTCATTGTTTGATAAGTGGCGACGTTCACGTAATAACTGTGTGATTGCCTGTTTTGCTTTTTGTGTTGATGCGCCATCTTTAATCGAGATATGAATCTGTCGAATGTCCTGGTTACCTGCTAAACGCCGTTGAAACGTTCGCAAAGGTAAAATAACCCTGTCGTCCTGATCGGTTCCCATGGCAGATTGACCTTTTGCCTCAAGCAGACCGATGATCTGACATGAGAGTTTAGCCAGACGGATTTTCTGATCCAGAGGATTCTGTCTGCCAAACAGTTCTTTGCGAACTGTTTCTCCAATTATGCAGACGGCTTTACCGGCACGTAATTCACTATCGGTAAAAGGGCGTCCTGATTTAAATGTCCAGTTGCCCGCTTTAAAAAACTCATTGGTCGAGCCACTGATGCTAGTGCTCCAGTTTTCATTGCCGAAGACAACAGTTGCGCCTTGAGTCGAAGAGGGTGCAACTGCACTGATGTTACTTATCTCTCTGCTAATTGCTTCGGCATCATCCATGCGAAATGCAGCAGCCGAAGATCGTTGCCCCATTCCCAATCTCTGGCCGGGAGATACCATTAACAGATTACTCCCCAGGCTAGAAATCTGTTCAGTGACCTGAGCTGTCGCACCGCCACCAATGGTCACCATAATAATCACCGCGGCGACACCAATAACAATACCTAGAATAGTGAGAAAGGAGCGCATTATGTTACGACGAATTTCTCGCATCGCGAGTAGTAGAGCATTCCATAACATCAGCTGTTTTCTCCATTGTTTGCGTCACTATCAACAAGGCCATCGAGGAAATGAATCTGCCGTTTGGCAAATGCCGCCATATCTGGTTCATGGGTCACCATGACCACTGTAATACCCTGATCCTGATTAAATGAAGTGAGCAGTTCCATGATCTCCCGGCTGCGTGATGAGTCCAGATTACCAGTGGGTTCATCAGCCAGTAACACCGAAGGTTCAGTTGCAATGGCACGCGCTATGGCGACTCGTTGTTGCTGACCACCGGAAAGTTCACCCGGCGTATGGTTTTCCCAGCCATTCAAACCCACTATATCAAGTGCATTTAAGGCACGGGCACGACGCTCAGTGGCAGGTAAACCTCGATAAATCAGCGGTAGTTCCACATTTTCCAGCGCGGAAGTTCTGTTTAAAAGGTTATAACCCTGAAACACGAAACCAAGATAATTACGTCGTAGTAATGCTAGTTGATCACGGGACAAGCCTCCCACTTCTATACCATTAAACAGGTAATTGCCTGAGCCAGGTGTGTCCAGGCAACCTAGAATATTCATGCAGGTTGATTTTCCGGAACCGCTTGGCCCCATTACTGCAACAAAGTCACCACGTTCGATTGTCAGATCAATCCCGCGTAAAGCCTGCATTTCTGCCTGGCCTTTGCCATAAACTTTGGTTACACCTTTTAACTCGATCAAAGCATGTGTCTGTTTTTTTTCTGGCATGATGGGTTCCACAGCCAATGATTATTGATTGCTGCTAATGGTATCAATGATCACCTTCGTTTCGAGATCAAGATCACCGCTGATAATCTCTGTCACTATACCGTTGCTTGAACCCGTGGTGACGGCAATAGCCATAAGCTGCTCGTTGTGTAGTGCCCAAACCTGTTGTTGATGATTATTGGCTTTATCGGTGTCTTCACGTTGCTTCGGACCGCTGGGTGGGCGCGGTATCAGGCTGCCCACCAGGCCGCCACCACTGTTTTTTTGCTGCTCCAGTTTCTCGGGGTTAAAGCGAAGTGCGGCATTAGGAACCAGTAATGCATTCTTTACCTGTTTGACAAGAATATCGGCGGTGGCAGTCATGCCCGGGCGTAGTAATAACTCTGAATTATCTACACGCAGTATGGTTTCATAGGTCACTACACCATCCACCGTTTGAGAAGCAAAATGGACATCAGTAATTGTCGCAGGAAAATTTTTGTTTGCATAAGCGTCTACCGTAAACACCGCATCCTGCCCTTTCTTAACCTGTCCTACATCTGCTTCATCTACATCAACGTGCAATTCCATTTGCGTCAGGTTTTCAGCCAGAGTAAACATCACTGGCGTCTGAAAAGAAGCGGCCATAGTCTGACCGGGCTCAACATCACGTTCCAACACGATGCCATCGATGGGTGAGAGTATGGTCGCTTTTGCTAGTGTGGTTGTTTCAGCATCCAGAGAAGCCTGTGCCTGAACTACCTGCGCTTTAGTACTCGCTAAATTAGCCAGGGCTCGATCATATGCTGCCTGCGCCGCATCGCAATCCTGCTCGGAACACATGCCAGTTTTAGCCAGTTCTCTGGAGCGTTTTAATTTGTTTTTAGTTTCGACAATAGTGGCTTCTGATTGTTTGACCTGCGCTCTTGCAAGATCCAGAGATGCCTTTGCCTGATTAACCTTGGCCTGTAACTGATCAGTGACCATGTGTGCAAGTACCTGACCCTGTTTGACACGATCATTAAAGTCCACAAGCACGGATTTAATCGTACCGGAAATTTCTGAACCAACTTCGACCTGATTAACGGGCTGAAGTGTGCCAGTAGCTGTAACCATTATACTCAGTAATCCACGGCTAACACTGGCGGTTTTATAGTAAACGGTTTGTGACGGGTCATTACTGAATTTTTGCAACGCAAGAAGGCTTACTAAAATAATGACAGTGATAACCCCCCATTTGATATACAGATTGCGAGAAGCAGTGGATTGATTAAGCCCCAGAGTCTGTCGAATATCATCACCCTGTGTGCCTGCTAATTTCTCGTTATTTGATGCCATGTTATAAATGCCTGTATTATTGCATTGATTGTTATTTAAATTGTTAAACTTGTCTGTGATTTTAACCAGTGTAAAGGTGTTTTAATCATTTTAACATTTTAATTTTTTCATTATGAAAAATTCTGTACTTTTTAACATTAGCGAGAGTCTTTATTCAGTAATTATTTAAATCGGTCATTAGTTTTTATAAATATTAAGAAACCTGTCCACACGAATAGAGACACAGAAATTTTTCTTTATAAACGCTTTCTCTATGGCTATATAGTGTTTATTGCGTGGTTTGAAATAAATGAAATACTATCAGTTTCTTATGCATTCCCACGCAGGAGTCTGGGAACGAGATAAAAAATTATGGCTTTAGTGTTAAAACCATATCCGGTAATCGAGGCGTGAGAGCACTTAGTAAGCCTTAGTGGAGTGTGACTAAATCGTTTTTTTATCGTTCAGGGAAATCCGATGTGGAAAATATGCGTAGCTAAAAACATATCACTTATTTTTTTAGTTCGGCAAGAAAGACTGCTAATTCTCCAGTCATTTGCATACAAACAACACCGGCTTGTTCAAGTTCGACACGAAAACGATTGCCGAAATCACCTGCAACTACTTTGTTTACACCTTTGTTAATTAGAAAGGTTGCGACTTTAGGGCCAGCCCCACCTTGTTGCTCTGATACGGGATTGGCTAAAGTTTCAGTTTTTCCCGTCTGCGTATTGATAAACTGGTAATAGGCTGCTCGCGCACCGTGCTGATCAATCTTTGCATTACCTTCTGCTGATGTGGTTGCAATAGCTATTAACATAATACATTCTCCATTTAAAATTTAATGATTCATCAATTGAAAAATGGCAATGGTGCCAATGCCTGCCAATATTAGAAATAATTGTTTCAATGACGATTTTAAAGCTGTTTCGCGGTGTAAGCCGGGCACCAGATCTGCCATTGCTATGTAAATAAAGCTGGCCGCGGAGATGGCGAGAATAAACGGTACAGCTTCCTGAGTTTCTCCAAGAAAAAAATAGGCGATTATGGCGCCGGGTAGTGTGCTCAGCGAAGACAGTAAATTGAGTGCCAGTGCGCGTTTTTTGGAGTAGCCATTATTTAAAAGAATAGCAAAATCCCCCACTTCCTGAGGAACTTCATGGGCGATTACTGCCACCGAAGTGGCTAGTCCTAAAGGTATGGAAATAAGAAAAGCGGCGGCGATAACAACGCCATCAACAAAATTGTGAAACGCATCGCCGATCAGAATTAGTGGCCCGGTCGTCGCGTGAACTTTACAGTTCTGTTCATGACAGTGACGCCAGATAATTAACTTCTCAAGCATAAAAAATAGAATAATCCCCACGAGCACTGAGCCAGAAACCGCTAATGGTGTGGCGAATTTTAGTGCATTAGGAATCATCCCCAGAAAGGCGGCGCCCAACAGTGTGCCTATGGCGTAACTGAGTAAGCAGGGTAAAAGTGATTTTCTTGTGTTATCGGGGAAAACCAGTAAAAGTGCCGCGCCAGCAATTGAGACTACGCTGCCTAATAGACTGAATACAATTATCCAGCTAAGTAACATCTCGACTCCTTGAAGAGTATTCGTTTATCACTAACATTGAGGTAATGAACATGTTTCATTTTTAATTACTTGCCTGATACTGTCAGTTTCTCAAGCAGAATACCATTGATGATAGAAAAAACGATAATATACAGGCATAACAGCAGAGTATAGATTGCGCCAAAGTAATGTATCATCAGAGGCAGCATGGGAAGTTTTATCGCCCGGCTATATAAAAAAGCCGACAACAGCTCTGTTCTCATGCCTTTTTTTTGTAATTCGCTTAACATTGCATACCAGGGGTATATAGAACCAATCGACAGAACGCCCCCGGCTATTGCAATACTCCAGCCCTTGAGGCCGCTGCCTTTGCCCAGATAACGTTTTATGCGTTTGGGTTCGAGCAGTAAATTGGCTGCCAGAAGCAGTAAAAAAACCAGGCCAAGTACTGGGTATACCTGATTGAAAACGCGTGTAAACAAGTTAAATGCTTCTATTGCCGCCTGCGGTTTTAAAATGCCGAGTAAAGCATAGGCGATTAAGGTTAGAGCAAGAAATACCCAGCTGCCGTAACTTCTTTTTGTCGATGTGCCAGGCATCAGCTTAAGCCGAAAAATTGCAAAGTATAAATGGTTAAATATGCAATGGCGATGCTAGCAATAAAACTTATAATGTTGCGGTATATAGCAAAACGCGCGCCCAGCATCAGCGCTTCCGCTGGTAGTTGTATTATACCAACCGTTACCCAGCTCACTACAAGAGCAGTGACTGCGATTAAACTTACCCCACCGCTCAGCATCTCCCCGCCGAGCAGATAACTTGCCAATGGGTTAGCAGCAGCAATACTCCCGATAGACGCGCCGAGTAGAGTATCAACCAGCTCACCATTACCAAACAGACCAGCCGTTATTTGTTCTTGAAATACGCTAATAATAAGGCTGGTTAATAACAACATGCCGATTATGACAGGAATTACATTAATGAATGTGTGTATGGTTTTTTTTAAGTTGTCTTTTAAAAAGCTATCTGAGGGCATAATGATTTATCTATATCCTTTCTTCTGGTTTTTATAGTTTATACATTAATAAACGTGAATAACTTGCATTCAATATGAATGTAAGTAGCGGTATAAATAACAACATGGTTATTAACCATAACAGGGAAGCATAAAACCTTAGTGTAATAATCAGGTCTTTTCATAATAGATTAGATATTAACATTACATGCCACCTAATATTTTCATATTACAGATGTAGGAAAGTAAGCAAACAAGCATAAAAGTGAAATAGCTGAAATATTGCTTTTATAATATCCACGAGAATGACTTATTTGATTAGAAAATACAGATAATATAAAGGTTTGAATATAAAGGATTTATATTCCAATATGGTGCCGAGAAGAGGACTTGAACCTCCACGAGCCAAAGCTCACTAGCACCTGAAGCTAGCGCGTCTACCAATTCCGCCACCTCGGCATATAGGTGCGTAGGATCGTCTGATCCGGGACGGCGCGACTTTAACGCTGTCATTAGTTTATGTCAATGAAAAGTAAGATGATTTGATCTAAATAGCGCAATCTTTGCCTGCTTTGTGTACAATTGGCATTCGAAAAAATCAGATACCTAAATAATGGCAAAAAATAATAATCAAGATACAAATAACACCCATAAAAAGCGCGATAACAAGAAAAATAAAAAGCGTCATAAAAAATCACATTCTAAATCGAAGCCTTTTAATAAGAAGGCAGGCGAAGCTTTAGTCGATCCGCAAAGTGACCGCGAAGCGAGTAATTATGAAAACCCGATAGCCAGCCGAGAGCTAATTCTGCAGGTTATTGAAGAAGAAGGGGCTATGTCGCATGATCACGTTCTAGATCGCCTTGAAATGCGCAGCCCTGAGCAAAAAGAGGCTATACGCCGTCGCTTAAATGCCATGTTACGAGATGGCCAGTTAATCAAAAACCGCCGTGATTCATATGTTCCAGTTAATGAAGAAGACTTAATCAGTGGTCGTGTGATTGCACATCCTGATGGGTTTGGCTTTCTGGTACCAGATGAGGGGGGTGATGACCTGTTTTTGCATGGTCGTCAGATGCGAACTTTATTACATGGTGACCGCTGTGTAGTGCAGGTTTCGGGGATTGATCGCAGAGGTCGGCGTGAAGGTGCCGTTATAAATGTCATCGAACGAGCGAATGACCGAATCGTTGGGCGTTTATTTATTGAGTCAGGTGTTTGTTTTGTAGTTGCAGATAACAAACGAATTACCCAGGATATTATGGTGCCACAAGATCAGTTAAATGGTGCAACTCATGGGCAGATAGTTATTGTTGAGATTACCCAGCAACCTACATTCAGGCATAAAGCCCTGGGTAAAATCAGCGATATTATCGGTGATCATATGGCACCAGGTATGGAAATTGACATTGCAATCCATGCACACAGTATTCCATTTTTATGGCCAGATGAAGTTAAAGAACAAGTTAAGGGTATTAGTGAGCTTGTCACTGAAAAAGATAAACAGGGGCGTCTTGATATAACCGGTTTACCATTAGTGACAATTGATGGTGAAGATGCGCGTGATTTTGATGATGCGGTTTATTGCGAAAAAACAGCAAAGGGCTGGAAGTTACTGGTTGCTATTGCTGATGTGTCTCATTATGTGCAAAGAGCAACGGCATTAGATGAAGAAGCTTATAACCGTGCTACATCAGTTTATTTCCCTGAGCGTGTTATACCCATGCTGCCGGAAGTTTTATCAAATGGTTTATGCTCATTAAATCCAAAAGTTGACCGTTTATGTATGGTGTGTGAAATGCACTTCGACAAAGCGGGCAAGATGGTTAGTAGCGATTTTCATGAAGCGGTTATGTATTCTCATGCACGTCTTACCTATACCAAAGTATCGGCTATGTTAGAGGAAAATGATCAGGCTCTTCGTGAAGAGTATAAAGATGTGCTGCCTCATATAGAAACCCTGTATTCATTGTACAAAGAATTAATTAAACAACGTAAGAAACGTGGTTCTATTGATTTCGAAACAACCGAAACAAGAATTATATTTGACGAAAATAAACGTATAGAGAAAATAATACCGACATCTAGAAATGAAGCGCATAAAATCATTGAAGAGTGCATGATTTCGGCAAATATTGCAGCAGCTAAATTTATTGAAAAACATGATATCCCGGGTTTATTCCGTTCTCATAAGGGCCCCAAAACAGATAAAATAGATGATGTGAAAGACTTTATCTCTGGTCTTGGTTTAAAAATAAAACGTAAGGGTGACTTAAATGCGCTGGATTACGCTAGTATAATTAATCAGGCAAAAGAGCGTGATGATTTTCATTTAATACAAACAGTGCTGTTACGCTCTATGCAACAGGCTGTTTACTCGCCTGAAAATGATGGCCACTTTGGTTTGTCACTAGAATACTATGCACATTTCACCTCTCCAATTCGTCGTTACCCTGACCTGTTGGTGCATCGTGCTATTCGCCATGTTATTCAGAAAAATAAAGTAAGTGAATATTTTTATCGTGAGAGCGATATGGTGCACCTGGGTGAGCATTGCTCGGCAAATGAGCGACGTGCAGATGAAGCGACTCGTGATGCGGTTTCATCATTGAAATGTGAGTTTATGCAGGCACGTATCGGTGAAACCTTTAAAGGCACAGTTACTTCTGTTACTTCTTTTGGTATTTTCATTGAGTTAAATGAAATATACGTAGAAGGCCTGGTACATATAACTAACTTACCTAAAGATTATTATCAGTTTGAGCCAATTACACATCGTCTAATTGGTGAGCGAGCAGGTGAAATCTTTCAGTTAGGTGATGCGGTTACGATAAATGTAGCAGGCGTTAATATGGATGAAAGAAAGATCGACTTTGAGTTACTGAGTCATGAAGAGCAGAAGAAACCATCAAATGTTGTGTCTATAGACTCTGCTAAAAAGAAAGACAGGGAAAAACCGGCTGATAAGTCAAAAAATAAACAGGGTAAAAATAAGAAAAAGTTAGCAGCGCAAAAGAAAGTGGCTA
>JAPHRB010000004.1 GCA_026197015.1 Gammaproteobacteria bacterium
AGCGTTATTATTATCAAAAGCAAAGGGAGAGGAAAGCCGCCCTGAAGGAAGTTCAGGGGGAGTTATGGGTTTTTTAAACTTTAACCGGACACTAGTGACAGAGGACCGTGGGAACGAGATGAATGACAGATTGTTATGAGCTGAAAGAGATTGCACTGTTCAGGCACGTCTCCATCGGGGAAAGACCGCCGTTTTTTGGCGCTCTGTCCCCTAAACCCATACCACTAGAAGCTGACAGTGTAGCGAGGCGATTCTTAACCCATACCACCAAAAGCTGACAGTGTAGTGAGGCGACTCCGTAAAACGCTTGATGGCATCACGACAGGGGACAGGGCACAAAAAGCAGTGACCTTTCCCCGAGTACTATGAATCATACGAGTGATTTGTCCTGCAGTTCATTACCAATCCGCCTATCTGAGCGCTCTCCACAGGCTAAAATTCACTGCTAAACTTTAAATATATTTTAGAAAAAATGCCTTTGTCTTTATTGATGATGCATTATTTAATCAATATTTTCTTAACAAACAATGACTTATGTTTATTAAGGCCCTGGCAAATAAAAGCAAATGAATGCTAAAGCTATCTCAAAAGCGGCCGATACAATCATTGAGAACGAATTAAACATAATTCGCTGCAACCAGTTTAAGACCTTAAGTCGCCTGGTAAGGCGACTGAAGCTCAGGAGATAACCATGCCTCAAGTCATTAATACAAATATTCCATCAATAAATGCCCAGCGTAATCTGAATACATCGCAGAGTGATTTAAATACATCATTACAGCGTTTATCTTCTGGTTTACGGATTAACAGCGCAAAAGATGATGCAGCGGGTCTGGCGATTTCAAATCGTTTCACATCACAGATTCAAGGTCTGACGCAGGCATCACGTAATGCGAATGACGGTATCTCTTTAGCGCAAACTGCTGAGGGTGCACTTGCAGAGTCTACTAACATTTTACAACGTGTTCGTGAGCTGGCGATTCAATCAGCTAACTCAACTAACTCGTCTCAAGATAGATTAAGCCTGCAGTCTGAAGTTAACCAGCTGGTTTCAGAGCTTGACCGTATTGCAAATACTACAACGTTTAATGGCCTGAAATTACTCGATGGTTCATTTACATCACAGAGCTTCCAGGTAGGCGCAGAAGCCAATCAAACGATTAATGTGAGTGTTACAGGTGCAACAGCAGACACATTAGGTATTAACAAGTTTGATACTACAAACACTGCAGAAGGTATTGAAGTAGCTACTACAGGCTTTCTTGCGGATACAACGGGATCGGGTCTGAATACTCAGGCATTAGCTACTGATTTGACCACTGCAATAGGTGGACAAATTGCTGACCAGGTTTTAACGGTTACTGATAGTACGGGTACAGTACAAAATGTAACGATTAGTGCAGCTAATAATAATCGAGATGCAGCAGGTATCGCGAGTGCTTTGAATGGATTAAATGGTGTAAGTGCATTTGCATCTGCTAATACAGCAGCATTTAGTGTAACTGGAGCCCCGGCTGATGCTGAGACAGGTGATACAGTAAGTTTTACACTAGCAACGGGTGATGGCGGTACATCTCAGGCAATCAGTTTTGTTGTTCAGGACTCAGCTGATTATGTGAATGAGTTTAATTCGGCTATTTCATCAGCTGTTACAGCTATCAACTCATCAAATAGTGATACTGATCTGAGTTATGACGCAGTATCACAAACAATCACCAGCGAAAGTGGGCTTAACCTGGGTGTTGAATCCTTTGCAGTTCAGGATAATACAGCAATAACCTTTAGTAATATTGCTGGAACACAGGGTGAAGCGGTAACTTTCACAGTTGATGGTGGTACAGCTGTATCTTACCAGGTGGGCGCAGATGCAACTACTTCAGCCAGTAATTTAGAAACAGCACTAAATGCATTTATTACGACTGATGCTGTATCTGCTACATACAATGTTGTTAATAATGGTACATCCGTATCACTATTTAAGAACGATGGCACAGCAACTGTTATTGCGGCATATACTGATGGTGGTACGGGTGACCAGACTGTAGATGTGGCAGCAGCTAATGGTGGTACTGTATTGGCGTCTACAACACTTGACGATACTACTGTAACAGCTACTGGTGCACTGGATACACAAACTACCAGTGAAATGTCTTTTGCGGGTCAAACGGTTACCGAAATTGCTACCGCAGACTCAGCAGTTGATATTGGTAGTGTAACCATTCTTCTAGAAGCTGGAAATTTAACAATTCAATCAGATGCTAATGGTGTTGCGAATGATAGCCTGTTAAATGCTGCGGCTAATACAGCAGTAAGCGTAACATCAGGTGTTGGTTTAAGTAATACGTCAAGCGGTAACTTTGTTGCTGGTCAATCACTGACACTTACTGGTGATGGCACTACTTCTGTTTCTATCGCTGAAAATAGTTCAGCTGCCTCAATTGCAGCAACGGTTAATAAGGTTTCTGACACGACGGGTATTTCAGCAACTGCCCGCACTACAGCGACTATAAGTAACCTGGATACTGATGGCGTAGTTTCATTTACACTGGGAAGTACAACAGTATCTGCGAATGTAACGACTACAGACCTTAGTGCATTGGCAAATGAGCTTAATAATAAATCTGGTAATACAGGTGTGACTGCTGAGCTGAGCCTGGATAATACATCTATTACACTAATTGATGCGACAGGTGATGATATAGCCATCCAGAACTTTAATAGTTCTGCAGCAGATACGACTACTAACACCATTGTCAATATGAATGTAACAGGTGGTGAAGGATCAGCGGTAACATTATCAGCTGGTAATGCAAATGCAGATCTGGATTCAACTGTTGTCGGTGGTAATGTTGAATTTAGTTCAACCTCAGGTTCATTTACTGTCGCTTCAAATGTTGCTGGTGCTGATGGTGGTATATTTGCGGGATCTGCAAGCAATCTAAACGCCAGTTCAAATGAAACGGTTGATAGTATCGATATTAGTACAGCCATTGGTGCGAATGATGCAATTGATATTGCAGATGGTGCTTTGGCAACTATTGATAGTATCCGCGCAGATTTGGGTGCGGTTCAAAACAGATTTGGTTCAACCATCCGAAGCCTGGATACAGCAGTTGAAAACTTCAGTGCAGCACGTAGCCGAATTCAGGATACGGACTTTGCGGCAGAAACTGCAAACCTGACACGTAACCAGGTGTTACAACAGGCGGGTGTGGCGATGTTGGCCCAGGCTAACTCACAGCCACAGTTAGTATTGAGTCTTCTGCAGTAAGGCCAGGCAGGTGATAATATCCAGAACATGTTTTGCTAAAGCGGTCGGTGAGTTTCTCACCGCCGTGTTCTGGTGTTTGTTAAACAATATATATAATACTGTGAACAGGTGTAAACATGTCTACTGATATCGTGACAAACCAGATTTCAAAAGATGTTTTGAGCTCATCATCAGCTGTTAAATCTAAACCTGCTAATGATGCTGGTCAGGTGGAAAGCCGGCAAAATGCTGCTGCTCAGGCGGCCAATTTAGAAGGCAAATTATTACCGCCTGATTCCCAAAAAGCGGAAATAAGTAGTGAAGAGATACAACAGGCAGTAACTGATCTAAATTCACACATACAAAACATAGAACGGAATTTGTTATTTAGTGTTGATGAAAGCAGTGGTCGTACAATCGTACGAGTGGTGAATTCTGAGACAGAAGAGGTTATCAGGCAGATGCCCACTGAAGAGGTGTTGCGTATTTCTCGTAGCATTCATGAGCAGATGGGTGATGTTTCAGGTATGATTTTTGAAACTTCTGCATAATTGGCCTTTTAATTGCAACCAGTCTTTCTGACAATATTGTAATTAGTTTTAATAAATTGTGATCATTCTAATTTAATTTAATTTGAATGATTACAATATCGAGGTTTTCATGGCAACAATTTCGGCAGCAGGTATAGGTTCTGGACTGGATGTAAACAGCATTCTGGAACAGATCGTTGAAGCTGAACGCGCACCAACTGAAAATCGTCTTAATCTTAATGAAGCTAAACTTCAAGCTGAGCTCAGTGCCTTTGGTACATTAAAAGGTTCTGTCAGTTCATTTCAATCTTCGTTAGGTAAATTAACTTCTGCATCCCTGTTTAATAGCAGTGAAGTATCGGTGAGTAATAATGATGTATTAAGTGCTTCCTCATCAAGTATTGCGCAGCAAGGTAATTATTCTGTAGAAGTTAAAAGTCTTGCACAATCTCATACCCTGGCATCTATTGCTTTTGATGAACTAGACGATGTCATTGGTAATGGCACACTGACATTTAATTTTGGTACCACGGTTTATGACCCGGGCACTGATTTTGCAACTGGCGATGATACCTACACCAGTTTTACAAATAATACTGAACGCTCCAGTGAATCGGTTGTTATAGATAACTCAAACAATACGGTTAGCGGCGTTCGTGATGCAATCAATAATGCCGACATAGGTGTAACCGCCTCAATAGTTGATGATGGTACTGGTTATCGTTTAGTTATGGCATCTGATCAGCAGGGCCTGGATAATAGCCTGGGTATTACGGTAGATGAAGGCGGTGCTGCGGCTGACAATATTGATACAAGTGGGCTATCCCGGTTAGCCTTTAATGGTGGTGCTACTAACGCGCAGCAGACACAGGTAGCTGCAGATGCAGAATTAACAATAAATGGTTTAACTGTTTTACGGGAAGAAAATACTATTACAGGTGCCATTCCCGGTATTACTCTGAATTTAAAAGCTGCCGATGTGGGTAACCCGGTGCAGGTGAATATCAGTAGCACTAATACCAGTGAAGCAGAAAAAAATATTAGTGCTTTTGTTGAGTCATTTAATGAAATGGCGGCCGTGTTTAACAGCCTCACTGAGTATGGTGGTGAAGGTGGTCAGAACGGGATATTGCTGGGTGATACAACAGCAAGAAATTTAATGCAACAGATGCGCCGTGAATTAGGTGGTCTTGTAAATAATGGCGGTAGCTTTAATAGCCTTAGTTCGATAGGCATAACAACTAACAGAGACGGTACGCTTAATCTGGATAGTGTGGCACTTAATGAGGCGTTAAGTGAAGATTTTGATTCCGTTGCACAGTTATTTCATGCTAATGGAAACTCATCGGACAGTGAAGTACTCGTTACAGGTAGCAGTCTTTCAACTCAGGAAGGCAGTTATAGTGTATCAATAGGTTCACTTGCAACGCAGGGGCAATTTTCTGCAGCAGCTGTGACGGCACCTATTACAATTGATTCAAGTAATAATTCTTTTTCATTTATTGTCGATGGAACATCAAGTGGTAATGTTTCAATTAGCCAGGGAACATATACTGATTTAGATGAACTGGCACAGGAAATTGAAAACCGTATAAATAGTTCAAGCAATTTACAGAGTAATGGACAGGGTGTTTCTGTTTCATACGAGTCTGGTGCATTTCAGATTACTTCAAGTTCTTATGGTTCTGATTCCAGAGTAACGGTTTCTTCAGAAAATAGTAGTCTGGGTTTTATCAGTAGTGGTGTTTCAACAGAGGGTACAGATGTTACTGGTACGATTGGCGGTTTACCCGCCACCGGTTCAGGACAGTTTTTGACTGGAACCGGCTCAGCGACTGGACTGCAGTTAGAAGTCACCGGTAATAATGTGGGAAATCGTGGCAGTGTTAATTTTTCACGAGGTCTGGCAACTAAGCTGAATTCTTTATTAACTGAATTTCAGGCAGAAGATGGCCAGATTACGGCAAAAACTGACAGTATTAATAATCAGATCCAAAGTATTGCCGAGGATCGCCTTGATTTAACAAAACGAGTGGATGCGATAGAAGAACGTTATAGAAAACAGTTTACGGCATTAGATATTTTGATTAGTCAGATGAATGCAACCAGTGATTTTTTACAGACACAACTTGATGCTTTGCCGGGTAGTACCTATAACAAAAATTAATTTTATAAATAAAAACATTTGTTGTGAGTAGTCTGCTATAAACAACAGATGGATAAAGACAAGCCAACAGACAGGAAAAAGCCAATGCAAAATTCAGCAGCAATGAATCAATATAAGCAGGTGGGCGTACAGGCAGCAGTAGGTAATGCTGATCCGCACACATTAATCCAGATGCTTATTGATGGTGCAATACAGCGTTTAAATGCCGCTAAAATGCATATGAAGCAAAATAATGTAGCGTCGAAAGGTGAGAATATAAGCAAAGCTATTACTATTATTGATGGCTTACGTACTTCGCTTGATATGGAAAAAGGCGGTGATATCGCAAAAAACCTGGAGTCACTTTATGACTACATGCAGCGTCAGTTATTAGCGGCAAACCTTAATAATAAATTAGAGAATATTGATGAAGTTCTTTCTCTGATGAATGAAATTCGTGCTGGCTGGACAAGTATTCCTCAGGATGTCAGGAACAGTAAAGCTCAGGAAAGTTAATCAGCATGTTACAGGCCAGACAACAAGAATGGAAAAGTATTCTAAAGATGACTGAAATGCTGCATCAGTTATCGGCAGAAGAAAACTGGCAAGCTATGACCGAGCTGGAATCTGAACGGTTTGGTAAAATTGAAACCTTTTTCGCGATGCCTGTTTCAGCGTCAGAAGCAGAAGAGATTGGAGAAGGTATTCGTCAGATGTTAAAAAGTGATGAGCTGTTAAAGCAAAATAGTTTGTCTCAACAACAAAATATGTCGGATGGTATCAAGAAAATATCCAGAGGACGTCAGGTTGTTGAAGCTTATAACAAACACAGCGTTTAGATAATATTTTTGCACAGCATTCACTTTGGTGTTTAACATCGCATCCAACATTAAAAAAACAACTCTATCTCTTTTTTATGTTTATGCTCTACATGGACCGCAGGCTGGAGGGCAGTAAGCCCGACATAAAGCCCCAGATAAATCACTCATTTATCAGCCTGGTTAATAGAGAATAAAAACCAAAGCGGATTATGAGATTCTGATATAACGTTGAAATATCAACCTCTAGAACAACTCGTTCCCATGCTCCGGCGTGGGAATGCATAACTAACCAGATAACTCATACCAATCAATCCTCTTCACACCTGTCACCAGTAACTCAGCAGTTTCTCGTGTATTACATGAGCGGAGTTTCACTTACTGTATTTTAAAAGCTGGAAAAAGTTCTGCACCTGAAAACGTACGGAGTGTGGGTTAGTACATCGAAACCTATGCATTCCCACGCGGGAGCGTGGGAACGAGAAATCTCTTTTTTATGTTTATGCTCTGCATGGCCCGAAGGATTAAAGCCGGGGAAGGTTTTCATTAAAGAAAGCCACTCGCCATATAGGCGAAACCTCAGAAATCAAGTTTCCATGAACCCCAAGTATTGTAAGATCAGATCATTGTGTAAATATGTTAGACAGAATATAAACGAATATAACTTAATTCCGTTAATATTTGCGTTCATTCGCGGTTTCCCCTGCCTTTGACTTTTTAGATTGTTTAACTGGAGCGGATTACTACACCGAACATCTTCTGATGGATTGGATTAAGAGGACAGAGCACCCCATGTTCATTGAAAGTGGACGGCGGTCTTTCCGGTTGGATATGCTCTTCAACAAAAATAGTTTTTAAAGTAGCAAATTCTAATATTTACTTAAGCTAATCAATCTAGATATAAATAATTGAATTTATAGATAATTTTAAACGACAATATTTTGACATTCAGAAAATACCTGCTTTACTCATATTAAATGAGTTATTTTTAAAGCGGGATTATTATGTTGAGCACCTCGCCACAGCCGGGAATTCTACTGGTTGAAGACGATTCACAGATTTTTAATGAAATAAAGTCACTCATGGGCTTTATGGGTTTTGATACCTTTTACGTTAATGACCTGAACGCACTAACCGGTGCTTTAAATAGTGGTGAGTTTACATGTGTTTTACTGGGTGAGTTTCAGGGAAATCGTAGCCGGCTCGAGGCACTAGAAAAAATACAATCTGCTGCTGTACCCGTCATATTGTTTAATCAGGATAAAATTAATTTAGAAAAATATCAGCTTCAGTTCGCTGTCATTTCGTCTCATTTAGAAATGCCACTTAAATATGACCCGGTTGCTTTAGCGCTAGAAGCCTTATGTAATTCCGATAATAATGTAAGTGCGACCACGGTAGGCAAACTGGTTAGTCGAATTCCTAAGTTGGGTGGTAGTAGTGCTGCCATTCAGTACGTTAGAACCATGATTGAACAAGTCGCTAAAACAGATGCCAGTGTTTTGATTTTAGGTGAGTCAGGCACCGGTAAAGAAGTGGTTGCGCGTAATATTCATGCTTTGTCAAACCGTTGCAAAGCGGGTTTTGTACCGGTCAATTGCGGTGCCATTCCCGCAGATTTATTAGAAAGCGAATTATTTGGTCATGAAAAAGGTGCGTTCACAGGGGCCATTAATTCCCGTCAGGGGCGATTTGAGCTGGCAGAAAAAGGCACCTTGTTTCTTGATGAAATAGGCGATATGAGTTTGCCCATGCAGGTGAAACTGTTACGCGTATTGCAGGAACGCACGTTTGAAAGAGTGGGCAGTAATAAGAGCATACAGTCTGATGTACGTATATTAGCTGCAACTCATCGTAATCTTGAATTGAATATTAAAGATGGGAAATTTCGTGAAGATTTGTTTTATCGTTTAAATGTATTTCCAATTGAACTGCCCTCATTACGAGAGCGTTTAGAAGATGTACCCTTTTTACTGCAAGATCAAATTGATAAATTAGAAGCGGATAACAGGGGAACCGTACGTTTAACAGCTGAAGCAACAGAAATGTTAAGTCAGCATTCATGGCCGGGAAATGTACGTGAGCTGTCTAACCTGGTTGAGCGTCTGTCCATTTTGTACCCCGATAGTATAGTTGATGCGCAGCACCTGCCTCCAAAGTATCAACCTGCTTCAGCATTCAAACCTGAAGTTAATAGTTTTAAGGCAAAACCGCCCTTTAATCCTGCATTGATGTTTGCCGATCTCGATGAAGATGATGAAATAGAAAGAAGCCTGCTTAAAAAACTACCAGTAGATTTACCGCAAAAAATATCAGATGGCTTCTCAGAAACAGCAATCACAAAACCAGTCGCAGCCGCTGCCCTTGACGATGATGGCCTTGATTTAAAAGAACACCTGGCTGGAATGGAAGTGCAACTAATAAAACAGGCATTAGGTAAGACAGATGGCGTTGTTGCACATGCTGCGAAATTATTAAAAATGCGTCGCACTACATTAGTTGAAAAACTCAAAAAATATAATATTAAGTCTTAAAAGAGATTCGCTGAATACAGAGGTATATTTATTCTGTTAAGGCTCATCTTCCTCGGGGAAAGACCGCCGCCTTTTGGCGCTCTGTCCCCTGAACCCATACCACTAAGAGTCTACAGAGTAGTGAATCAACACCACAAAATACTTATTCTCGTTCCCACGCGGGAGCATGGGAACAAGATAAGAACCCTCTCACAGCCCATCTTTATCGGAGAATGAGCATCTTTCCTGCTCTGTCCACTGTGGTAATGCCATCAAGCGTTTTACAGAGTCGACTCACTACTCTTTCAGCTTTTGGTGGTATGGCTTAAGGGGACGGGGCAGAAAAGCGCTGACCTTTCCCCGAGGGAGATGTGCCTAAATAGTGCAATTATATTTCATGGCAATCCCCCGCCACTAAGCCGAATTCTTGACTCTTCTTTGCCGCCATGCTTATAACTAATTGATAAATATGGAAATATTAATCTGGCATACTAAATGCACTGTTACTGCTAAGTCGAACAAAAGTGACATAAACACGACATGCAGCAAACAACAAATATACAAACAACAGCGCAGGCGTTAAGTCTTGACCCGAAAGCCTTGCAAGACCCTGCACAATTAGTGGTGGCGTTTGAGCAATTTGGGCGATTATCTGATCAGTTACAACAATCCTATCAGGAGCTTGATAACCGGGCGGCAAAGCTAAGTGAACAACTTGCGTTTTCCCAGGATGAAAGATTAAAACAACTGGCTGAAAAAGAGCAGTTAGCTCATCGATTACAAACACTTTTAAACGCATTACCGGCAGGTGTTTTGTTAGTAGATGAAAAGGGTGTGATAAACACGGCAAACCCGGCTGCAGAGTTGTTTCTGGAGCAGAGCCTAATCGGTAAGCAATGGCGACGAGTTTATGCGCACTGTGTATCGCGGCATACCGAACAGGATTTATATTTAAATTCGGGGCGTATACTCAGTTTAAAAAAACAACCTCTTGATGTATCAAATGATGAAAATAATTCAGGAGAAATTATTCTACTGGATGATATTTCTGAACAACGTATGTTAGAAGGTTTGGCAGATAGACAAAATCGTCTGGCAGCAATGGGGCAGATGGCAGCGGGTTTGGCACACCAGTTACGTACACCTTTAGCTTCAGCGGTTTTATATGCATCACAGTTAAATCATTTTACGGCGGATAACCCCAAACAAAATAAAGCAGTAGAAAAAGTACGCATGTGTATGCGTTATCTTGAAAAACTAATTAACGATATGTTGTTGTATGCAAAAGGTGGTGAGTTTTCAGAGCAGAAATTTCAGTTAAATGATTTGTTAGTTACGTTTAATAGCCGAATTGAAAATAGTCTCCTGGAAAACAATATTCAGTTAAAAATTATTAGTCAGTTAAATGATATCCAATTAACAGGTAGTTTAGATGCGTTAGTAAGTGTGTTAATTAATCTGATTGAGAATGCCATGCAGGCCTGTGATGAAGATTGCGAAGTAGAACTTGAAGTATATGAACAGGCAAACTACCTGATTCTAGCGGTTCGAGATAATGGCCCCGGATTGACTGTGGATCAACAAACTAAAATATTTGAACCCTTCTTTACTCAGCGAGAAGGCGGTACAGGCCTTGGTCTTGCGGTAGCACAATCAATAATACAGGCACATCACGGTGATCTTCTGGTTAGATCTCAACCGGGGATTGGTAGTA
>JAPHRB010000122.1 GCA_026197015.1 Gammaproteobacteria bacterium
CATTTTAACGGTTATGGCATTTTTGGTTGTTACCGGTTTATTAATGTTTGTTGTGCCACAGATCGTAGAAGTTTTTGAAACCTCCGGGCAACAACTTCCGGGCATCACCCGTGCCATGATATGGCTAAGTGAGTTTTTACAAAACTGGTGGTTTATTTTAATTTTATTATTTATCGCTTTATTTTTTATGGCAAGACACCTGTTATCTATTCCTGCCAACAAGCGTCGTTTTCACTTTTTCTTATTAAAGCTACCCGCCGTAGGAAAGCTCGTTAGAGGTTTAAATACCGCGCGTTTCTCACGTACTTTAAGCATTCTTTCATCTAGTGGTGTTCCCGTTCTGGATGCACTGCAACTTGCGGCGCCTGTGGTTGCAAACTTACCCATGCAGGATGCGGTAAATGATGCGGCAGAGAAAGTAAGAGAAGGCTCGAGCATTTATGCGGCGCTTGAACGCAGTAAACTATTCCCGCCCATGACCCTACATTTAATTTCTAGTGGTGAGCGATCAGGCAATTTAGAAGGCATGTTAGATAAAGCGGCAGAACAGCAGGAACGCGAACTGGAATTATCCATTTCCATGTTTATGGGGTTATTTGAGCCACTGTTAATAGTTGCCATGGGTGGCATTGTGCTGATAATCGTTCTATCTATTTTATTACCGATTATCAACATGAATGATTTAATGCAATAAAACCACAACTATTTTTTAGCTGATAATTTAAAAACGTCTTTTAAAAGAAAAATAGCCCCAGCTAACCCGCCATATAAATGTGCATTAACCGCCACCCGCCCACCTGCCACTGACTCTGAACCGGGTAACGCCCCATACATTTGCTCCCACACCAGCTTAGCTATGATAATAAACAACAAAATCAGACCACTGCTTTTATAACGCTGCATTTCGCAACGCGCACCAATTATAAATAAACCATGTAAAACACCTGAAAAACCCACATAATGCTCTAACTGATTATCTAACAACAACCCGGCACTACACAATAAAGAGATAAATAACAGTGCCTGCGCCCAGTAACGATTTGACCTGTATTCCGCAAAAAAGATAACCACCATCGCTAAACCTGCCATATTGAGTAATAAATGACTCCAGTTCAGGTGTGTTAAATGACCGCTAATTAAACGCCAGACCTGCCACTGCTCAATTAACTCTCTATCAAAGCGAAATTCAGGCTCTAAATGTAATATTTGTATAAAAAAACATATAATAAATAGAACTAGCCATAATTTTTGGTTTCTAAGTTTATATAAAATAGCCTTGCGTAAAAATTGTGTCATACCCGCTTATACCAGCATCTGTTATGATAACGCCACAAAGTTTAACCATTTATTGACTACGGAGCCATCTGTGAAAGCACCTCAAATTAAACAACAGGGATTTACCTTAATTGAAATTATCGTTGTTGTTGTTATTATCGGCATATTAGCGACTTTTGTTGCGCCTAAGTTTTTAGGCAAAACAGATGATGCGCGTATTGTGAAAGCGAAAAACGATATCCAGGCACTTGGAAGCGCCCTCGACCTGTACAAACTTGATAACTATACCTACCCAACAACGGATCAGGGTCTCGACGCACTTATCAATGAGCCCAGCGGTGACCCGGCACCCGCCAACTGGCAAAAAGGCGGTTACGTCAAAAAACTACAAAAAGATCCGTGGCAGCGTGAATACTTATATTTAAGCCCAGGTGAACACGGTGAAGTCGATATTTATACTCTTGGCGCAGATGGTGTTGAAGGCGGCGAAGGCGCAAATGCGGATATTGGCAGCTGGGACTAGTCGGTTACACGGTTGTTAAATGAAACTCAAACAATTCTGCAACCGTAATCACAATCTCAAAAGAGGCTTTACCCTGATTGAATTACTGGTGGTTATTGTAATCATTAGTCTTTCAATCGCGGTTGTTGTGGTCAATATTTCAACTGGCGGTGAAGATGAACTGGCAGAAGAAGAAATTCTTCGCCTGCAACAAATATTACGCTTTGCCCATGAACAGTCGGTTATTAGAGCAGAAGAATACGGCCTACGTTTTTATGAAACCGGTTATCGTTTTATGCTTTACGATGAAGAAACAGATAACTGGATAGACATAAACAAGGACAAATTATTACGCAGCAGAACCCTGCCCGAACCACTTGAGTTAGACCTGTACATAGAACAGGTGCCGGTAGAAATACTCGAATCACGTAAAGATGAACCTGACACACAGGCTGAAACAGAAGAAAATAAATTAGCCAGTGCCGCATCTGATCTAAATCTAACAAACCAGCCTACAACAGAACAAAAAGAAACAGAAAAAATTAAACCTCAGATATTTCTACTCTCCAGCTCAGAATTAACCCCTCAGTTTGAAGTGCGTTTACGCATCCCCGGCAGCGACATTGAAGAACTACTTGAAGGCTTGCCACAGGGTGAATTCAAGCGGGTGTTACAAGCTAATGAATAAACTCAAAGGTTTTACCCTGATTGAAGTAATGGTCGCACTCACCATTATTGCGATTGCACTTGCTTCACTTATCAAGGCATCTGGCGGACACACTAACTCTGCTGCATACCTTAAAAGCAAAACCCTGGCCCATTATGTCGCCATGAATGAAGTGACCCAGTTACAAATTGATAAGGCATGGCCCGACCTGGGCACAACCCGAAAATCCACCGAAATGGCCGGTGTTGAATGGTTCTGGACACGAGAGATAAAAAAAACAGGCGATGTGACTGGCAATATTCGAGGTTTGAAATTTACTATTTTTCAGGATGAAAAAAGAACTCGAAACCTGGCTCAGGTTCAGGCGTTTATTTCTAACCCGGCTCAAAACATTATACCGGTGGCCACAACTAATAACTCAGGCACGAGTAGCGCCACACAATGAAATTGAATTCTTCAACCAGACAGTCAGGTTTCACCCTTATTGAAGTCATTATTGCAATGTCAATTTTTGCTATCGTTTCACTGCTGGCTTATACCGGTTTGCATTCTGTAATCACCTCAAAATCACATACTGAAGGATCATTAGAAAGACTACGAGAGTTACAGATGACCATGTTAACCCTGAGCGGTGACATGCAGCAGTTAATTGATCGAAAAGGCCAGGATGCACTGGGGGGCACATTATTAAATGTTTCAACACAGGACAGTGATTATATTCTGGCCTTTACCCGTAGTGGCTGGCGAAACCCCGCCAATCTGCCGCGTAGCACCCTGCAACGGGTTGCCTACAAGTTAGACGAAGACAAACTCATTCGGCTTTACTGGACACATGTCGATAGAGCGGATGATGAACAGTTTGTTGAACGCACCTTAATTAGTAATATTGAATCGTTAGAGTTACGTTTTCTTGATGATAAAAACCAGTGGCAAACTAACTGGCCCACAGCTAATAACCTTGCCTCTGCAACACCCTCAAGCACACTACCCATAGCAGTTGAAGTCACCTTAAAAATGCATGACTGGGGTGAGATACGGCGTCTTATCAGGGTCGCAAACTAATGATTAATATTAACAGACAACGTGGCGTTGCCATCATCGTCGCCTTGCTTGTGGTATCACTTGCAACGGTACTGGCTGTATCACTGGTCAAACATTTAAATTACGATATTCGTCGCACTGAAAACATCTTACGTCTTGACCAGGCACATTTATATAATGCCAATGCGGTAGAATTTAGCATGTTACTGATAGAACTGGATCGTAAAAACAATGAATACGACGGCCTTGATGACATTGCCTTATTTCATGAGCAAGCGTCCGTATTCCCGGTAGAGGGCGGCATGGTAACCAATAAACTTACTGATTTGCAAAGCTGTTTCAATTTAAATAATCTATCAAAAACAAATACAGAACTGGCAGCTTATCGCGCTCAATATATAAGACTGCTTGACGTTTTAGAGGTTGATAACAGTTTGCACGTTACATTAACCGACAGCCTGATAGACTGGCTGGATCAGGATGATATTCCGGAACCGCGGGGCGCTGAATTTGATTATTATATTGGGCTTGAAAAGCAGCCCTATCGAACGGCCAACAACTTGTTAGTTAGCCCTAGTGAACTTCGACTGGTTAAGGGATATACGCCAGATATTCTTAAACTCATTAAAAATGAGGTATGCGTTTTACCCGCAGTTAAAACTGCCATCAATATCAACACAGCCAGCAACATAATGATAGAATCTATTGAAAATTTAGATGGTCACAGCGCACAAATTGTTACAGACCGTGATGCCAGTGCTGAAAACACTGAAGATGATGAACCTTTTGTAACACTCGATCTCTTCACTAAATATGTAACAGGCACTCTAAAAGTGAAAAATTTTAATAGCTACGGGCTTCAGACATACTCTGAGTATTTTCTACTACAGACCAATACACAGCTTGGCGCAGGTGACATGAAGTTATTTAGTATAATTTATCGAGATCAAAGTAGTGGTAAAACAGAGCTTATTCGACAAACAGGCGGTGCACTCTAATGAATGAATTTTTAATTATTCATTATAAACCCGGGCATAAGTCTAATTTACAATACTGGGCCATGGGGGCAGACCAACACCCTTCCATAACCCTGGGCCACGGCAGTCTTGATGAATTAAAGGCCATTGCCCGTGGTAAAAAAGTCAGTGTATTAATAGATGCTCATTACACCACCTTAGAGTGTGTGAAAATTCCCAGTAAAAATCGCAGCAAACAGTTACAGGCAATACCCTTTGCAATGGAAGATCAACTGGCAGAAGATATTGAAGACACCCATTTTGCACTCGGTAAAGCCGACGACAATACTGTGCCGGTAATTGCTATCAAACGTGAGCTTTTACAGGAAACTATCGATCTTTTTAAACAACAAAATATTCATATTGAAACATTAACAGCAGATAGCATTGCGCTGCCTGGAAATAAGTCAGACTGGTGTGTATTACTTGATGAAGACAGCGCATTAATTAAAACGGGCCCTTCACAGGCACACTGTTGTGACCGTGAAAATTTAACGGTTATTTTGCAGGCATTACTGTCTCAAAATAACAACAGCAATGATAATAACACTCAGCCCGAGACTATCACCTACTACTACAAAGAAGGTGATAGTGAAGCTGAAACGCTGTTACAAAATATTGAAATTAATATAAATGCACAGCCCTATAAAAATCACGCCCTGGAAATATTTGTTCAACACTTAAAAGAAGTACAGGCATTTAATTTATTACAGGGAGAGTTCACCCCTAAACGCGAGAGTGTTACCTGGTTAAAAAACTGGAAGCCTGTTGCAATTGCAGCTTCAATCTGGATGGTTTTGCACCTTGGATATAACGGCATGCTTGCTTCAGATCTTGAAAAAAAGAATTTAGTTTTAACAAAACAGATTGAGGCTGAGTTTAAACGTGCCATACCCGACGCGAGAAAGATGACCAACATGCAAAAACGTGTTGAACGCCGATTAAAAGAATTAAAATCAGGTGGTGCCGGTTCAAGCGAAAGCGGTTTTTTAGAGATTTTATCAAAAGTATCTCCTGCGATGTCTAAGAGTGACAGCACCAATATAAAAGCCGCGGTTTATAGAAACAACTACATAGATATAGATTTAACCGCAAAATCTTTACAGGACATAGAAGCACTAAAAAACAAACTAGCGGCCGTACCCGGCATTAAAACTGTGCTGTCAACAACGGTCGAAAAAGACAGCGTTAAGGGTCGCTTAAGACTGGAGGTTAAAGGGTGAAAACTCTAAATAATTTACTCACGCCTTTGAACCAATGGTTAGATACTTTAGAACAGAGAGAACGTTATATTGTTATAACAGGTTCAATTAGCCTGCTGATAATATTGTTTTATTTAATTATCTGGGAACCCATTACCTCTAAACACGAGCAACAACAGTTACAATACGACTCGCAACGTCAGCTTTATAGCTGGATGAAAAATGCCGGCAGCGAGATTCACAGCATTAACTCAGCAGGCGGTAATAATATTTCGCGCTTTCGAAATCAGTCAATTTCAAGCCTCGCCGATAGAAGTGCTATTATTTCTGGTGTGAAACCATTTATTGAAAAAATAGATCAGAGCAAAAAAGGCGTGAAAATCAGACTCAAATCAGCTAACTTCGATAAAATTGTAATCTGGTTGTCTGATTTACAAAACAAATATGGCATTATCGCGTCAAAAGTTACACTTGAAAAGACCAAGTTGCAAGGTGCTGTTGATGCACAAATAACACTGGAGCGCTCATCCTAAGAGCTCTTTTTAAACGAGCCTGTCTTTTGTAAAAGCACACACACATGAAAAAACGTTATTATATTTTAATTGCAGTCTTATCCTATTTGTTTTTCACTTTAGGAAATGTACCCGCGGCAAAGATTATCTCCTTAATTGAAAAAAATTCAAATATACCTGTAAAACTGCATGGTGTTTATGGCAGTTTATGGAACGGTGGTGCGGAGAAATTACTAGCACAGGGACAACCACCTGTTGTCAACCTTAAATGGTCTATCAATCCAGGCATGTTATTACTGGCGCAACTAAATGGCGAAGTTAACGGAAGCATTAAAAACCAGAATATAATTGGAAATTTTAATGTTTCAGCACTCGGCACCGTTAGCGCGTCAGATGTTCGCGCAAGAATTAGTGCTCCTGTTATGCAAGAGCTGATTCAGATGCCTCTTGGGGAATTAGACGGTATTTTTAATATAAATATTGAATACCTGGAATTAAAGCAACAGGCTATTCCCCTGATTAGGGCAAATTTAAAATGGCAAAATGCCAAAATAACTATGCTCGAATCAGTTGAGTTGGGTTTAGTCGAGTTATCCATAACATCAGACGATAACGATCAGCTGACAGCAAACATATTAAATAAAAAGGGCCAGATTTTAATTGATGGCAATGCTGACCTTGATAATAATAAAGCATACAATTTAAATTTACGCTTAACACCCGATGAAACAGCGAGTGACAATATTCGACAAAGCATTGCCATGTTTGCACGACGCCAAACTGATGGTAGCTATCTGCTTAAACGCAAAGGCAATTTGCGCGACTTAGGGTTATAATTTTATGTCTATTTCAATTCCCATTAAACCTGCTGTTGAGATTACCAGCGAAAACAAATGCAGTTTCTGCACGGGTTCAATTTGTTGTACCTATATCACTCAACACATAGACACACCCCGCTCAAAATCAGATTTCGAACATCTTTTGTGGCAAATCTCACATGCAAATATTCGAATTTATAAAGACGAAGATGGCTGGACGCTTTTAATTGAAACAAAATGCCTGCACCTTCAAATAGATGGCGGCTGTGGTATATATGAAAACCGTCCAACTATTTGTCGCGAACATACGAATGATTACTGTGAGTATGACGCGCCCTCAGAAGATGGCTTTGAGCTTTATTTTCCCGATTATGATACTTTAAGGGCTTACTGTATAAAACGCTTTAAAAAATGGGATAAGTAATATCGAAAGAAATAGTTTACTTATTTCTAACACAAACAGTACCTGCTAACTTATCATGCCAACCCTGTTTCTTTTTATCAAAAGCAACCCATATCATTCCAAGAAACAAAGGTATCATCGATACAAAATAACCAAAGTATCGGCCAACACTTTGCCCTTTGGTTAAAGCAGCTCCCGTTTTATCATCTATAATTTTTATATTTAATAACATTTTTCCCGGTGTTGCTGAACGGTATATCCAAAACATAATAACGACTAAAGCAGGGAATATATATGAAATTAAAACATCCCATGCGCCTTTAACCATTGTTTCAGTATTATAGTAGTCATCTCCATAAATACCGATTAATACCGGCCAGGTAACAATCATAATCAAGATAGTATCTATGATTGAAGCGCCTACTCTAATCCAGAAACCCGCATATACTCTTTGTTGATTATCTTCTGTTGTAATATCAGCATCTGGAGACTGGTATGGATTTTCAGACATTATTTATTCCTTTATATTTTAACTAATATTTTTTTGAGCTTTATATTATAAAACTATAACCCAACCCTAACACAGCACATATACCAATAACCGTAACTATTGCCATTTTTAGCCTGAATAACGCAAAAAAGGCCCGCGCACCAATGAATGCTGAGAACCATTCAAAATATCCATCAAAACCTTCTGGCCAGAGAACATGCTAAGCAAAGAAAACGGCCAGCTTTAATACCACCCCAACAACTGCTGCGCTTGCGGGCCAGGTAATAACATGGTGTAATTTAAGGCGTGTAAAAATCTGTGTTCTGAAATCCAGCGTCGTTTCTCTAGTAACTCCTGATGCATCATACTAATTTGACCTGCCGGGCCACCAAAACCAATAAAGCCGAGTTTTAAGTAGTATAAAAGCGCACTTTTAAATGTCATTTTTTAAGGTTGGCGCCTATTACTGCAGCTTTATCAGACATTATATTTTCTCATTTGTTTTTTGCTGTATCACACCACTACTTTAATTGGTATTTAACACGCTCTAATCGAGTTGGACACATAAACTCCAGCTCTACCGAACTCAACTGTAAATTCAGGTCTGTATTTTTTGCACCATAAAGCCTGTCTCCAACAATCGGATACCCCAAACCGGACAGATGTCGACGTATTTGATGTTTACGCCCAGTTTTTATTTTTATTTCAACTACAGTTTGTTGCTTTTTCTCATCTTTACTTATGGCAAGTATTTCTGATATGGAAATTTTCCCATCCAGTTCATTCTTGATTTCATATGGCAATTTTATGTTTTCTATCAAACCTTCAACTACAGCTTGGTATTTTTTATTTATTTCATGCAACTCAAACATTTTTGAAAATTTAGCGGCTACTTTTTTCTTATGTGCAATAATAATTAAACCATTAGCCGCCTTATCAAGTCGATGCACTATAAATGCTGGCCTTTGTGGCGACAAATGCTGTTCTGCCCATCTATATATAGCATGTTGATCACCCCATTTCGTACCCTGAGAATACATCCCACCTGGTTTGTTCCAAATTGAATAATCAACCTCATCAGAAATTAAAAAAGCCTCTGGCGGGCTAGAATCATGAATTTCCGCATCATAATAAATATGCAGGAACTCACCTTTATTAAGTAATTTTTTAGCTCTACGAACTCGATTAACGCCATATTTAGACTCAAGCCAGACTGCTCCGTTCTGCATTACTTTTTTTAACTGCTGTTTACTCAGCTCAGTATTATTACTCAAACATTCCAGGGTTGTTTGCGATTCGTTTATCTCTATATGTTTTTCAAATTTCATTGCAAATTATACAACTTCTTCAGACACATCAAAACAAGTTCCGCCACTTTCAAAACATACCCGCCCAATGAAATAACATCGACTTTTGATCCAGCTTTATCTTTTGCTGTGAATTTAATTTATCTGCCTGTCTAAATACGTTATACCTCGATACGCCAATTTGAGCTGCATTAGAGTGTTTGCCCGTAAACGTTTTCAGAAACGCATTTTTAATATTCATATGAACAGACAGCCGGTATTGAATTAAGGATTAATTATTACTAAATATAGTTTATTGTATTTTTTGCCACGATAACATAAGAGCAGTTAATAAACATGATAACTCCCATGTTAAATGCCGATGGCTTTACAGGACATATATTAATCGAGCCTAATAGACCTATCAGTTGGCAGGATAACGTTCGATTTATCAAAATCTTTGCTCTGCTATCTTTTACAATATCCTGTTTCGCTTATTATCAGGGCTTTTTTCTGGTCATGCCGTTTTCAGGAATTGAAGTATTATTCGTATCCATATGTCTTTACCTGGTTTACAAACATTATACTATTTGTCAGGTTATTCATTTCACTAACAACAATGTAATCATTGAAACAGGTGATCGCAAAACGTTACAACGGGTAAAATATCAGCGTTACTGGTCCAAATTTCATATTGACAAGCTGGGGAATCAGAATATCCCTCGCCTTAGTATATGTTCTAAAGGAAAATCTACCGAGATAGGTCGTTTTTTAAGTTACAACGACAAATTAATATTGATTAAGCTGGTGAAAGATATCACAGAAAATTTTAAGATTCAGCATCGTTAAATTATAATCCTAAACTTCTGTAGCTATAAACAAATATCATTAAGTAATTAATATACAGTTAATATTAAGTTTGCTTAAAATATGCCTGCAAATAATCATCAAGACTTAAAGTATCTGATGCTTCTATTTCTTTTTGTTTTTCTATTGATTTTTTTGTAGCATCATCAAAAAACTTATTGCGCTCTGCAGTTAAATTTAAGCCTGTAAAGTATCGATTATGTTTTTCAGACATGCGTTTAGCAAAATGATAAAAACCTTCTTTTTTGTCTCTCATCTCATTAAGCATTCTTGCTGAAGGCGTTAACTCAGGATCCATTATTTTCGCACGTTGATAGTTCAATGAATCCTCGTAAGGCGTAGTCTCTTTATGTTGATCCAGTAATTCACTCACAGATTGCATGCCATCGAGTATATTTGTAGCCCAGTCTTTTAGCTTTAACTGTTTTGCATTATGATTTAACTTCAGCCCCGGATCACGCCCCTGATGTGCTACAAGTAACTCATTCTGATCTATATCTTCTCTTTCACTAAAACAAATCTGTTCACTTTCTGCAAGCAGGCAAAACAACATGAATATTTCAATAAAACGTAATTGCGTTTCATTAATTCCTAACGGATCAAATGCATTGACATCAAGTGAACGCAATTCAACATATCGCACACCACGTTTTTTTAAAGCAATTATTGGTTTCTCATTAGCCAGAACTATTTGTTTGGGCCTTACCGTACTATAATATTCATTTTCTATTTGTAATAAATTGGCATTTAATTGCTGATACTTGCCATTTACCTTAACGCCAATTTTTTCATATTCAGGAAACGGCGTTTCGATAGCACATTGCAAAGTTTGCACATATGAATCGAGATTTCGGTAACAGGCTTTGACACCGGACTCATTCTCTTTATTATTCTGATATCCAATATCACCCATTCTTAATGATGTTGCATAAGGCTCATAATAAGTATTTTCATCAAAATCTTTTAAATTGGTTTCTGCTCCCCCAAGAAAAGATTTACAAACCGCTGGAGATGCACCAAACAAATAAGGTACCAACCAGCCATATCGCTGTAAATTTCGAACTAATGAAAAATATTGCTCTGATTGAAAGTCTTTTAAAGTCTGTTCACTGTCACCTAATAAATCTTTATATATTGGCCAGAAACTTTCAGGTAATGAATAATTAAAATGCACGCCCGCTATAACCTGCATTGCCCTGCCATATCTATGACCAAGACCACGACGATAAATACTCTTCATCTGGCCTGCATTCGAACTACCATAATTAGCTATGGGTATACTGCTCCCACCTGCCACAACACAAGGCATACTGGTAGCCCAGAGGATTTCATCCTGTTGCAGTTTTTTATATACATACACCTGTGAATCACGTAAAAAATCGAGAACCGATTCAATATGCTCAGATGGCGGTGTAATAAACTCTAATAAGGCCTCTGAATAGTCCGTTGTGATATACGGGTTGGTCAGCGCAGAACCTAGAGAAACGGGATGTTCAGACTGGGAAATACTTCCTTCAGGAGATACCCTCAAGCTTTCTTTTTCGACACCTATCTGGCGACCATTCAATAAACCGTCTGTATTATATTTAAAGAGCTCTTTAACTCTAGATTCTATTAATTTAAACAATTATCTTTCCCGGAATCATGGCTAGTTCCACTAGTGCCGCATTGTATCAGTGAATTACAGTATTTAATGATGTTCTAAGACGATCAGCTTATAACAGGACGGCATTTCCCTCAATAGCTACTTAATTGATGACGATCAATATCTTAAACAGGCTAATTCACTACTCTTTACACTAGTTTGTATACATTCAGTACCTATTAATGAGTCAAGAAGACACATGCAACCAGATCACCACAACAACAGCAAGCTTAAAAGCGTGCCTGATACGAACAATCAGCACAATGCCGTGCTATTAAAAGGCCAATATCAATTCATTCTAAACTGGTACAAAATTAATGGTAAAAAACTTCTTGATGAAGAAGTTTTAGATGACCTGCAGATCAATACCTTAATGAAAATACTAGGCAACCCGATATGGAATGATATTTACCACTGCTGGGCGGTTGAAATCAAACACATGAACAATTTGCAGCCTTACGCAAAACATATATTTAACCCTGATAAATTCACATATTTTATCGAAGCCTACCACAGTAAATAATACCCTAAAGTATTAATAGAATTTTTAATATTCTCTCTATCTGCATCTGCAATCTTCCCTCTTTTAATGTAACTGATGCGCCCGATGCAGATTTATAGATTTTTTAAGACTAATAACCACTTTAATATTTGTTACCAATAAACAACAAAGAATTGTACCCGCAAGCGTGTTTACATCAAATTTTCTTTTCTATTTATCGTTTCACAACTAATGTGCATCATGACACTTATGACTAACGAATTAACATACCTATTTAGATTTCAGTAGAAGTACACTTTTTAACCTATTATCAATTATGTATAATCAGTAATTAAAAGGCTTAAAATATGGTCAACGTTCAACTACTTAACTTTTCCATAAACAACTGGGGGCACCTCTACTCATTAGAACAGGCTATTTCTCACAACAAACAACTAACAGGCCGTAAATTAAGCGTTAACAGTCGAATACTAAACAAACCTTTTTTGAATAACCATGATACTTCTATCACAATTAATTTTCTTCAGGTTGATGTTACACCCGAGTACCCGCTCATCAACCAAAACACCTATGAACTAGGTCAAATTACATTTGCAAATGACAAACTTGAATCAAGCATTCATGTCGACCGAAATGTATTTGAGGAACTAAGAAAAAACTTGATGGAATATGCGGATATAGAAGGTATACATATAATGATCACTCTCGGCATATTAAGTAATAACGATCACTGGCAAGCGGGCGAAACATTACAGATTGTTAAATTAGATTATGCAATGAAAGGCGATGCCTGATGTCTTTTAAATTACATCCTCAACTACAGACCGATTGTTATGATCTGGGCGTCTTAGGCGATTGCACTTTATTGTTGAACAAAAACGCACTGCTACCCTGGTTTATACTGGTTCCTCATACGACAGAAAATGAGCTATATAAATTAGAAAGCCATCAACAAAGCAACGTACAAAACAGCATAAACAAACTAGCTCAATTTGTAGAATCTCACTTTATTACTGACAAACTTAATATAGCCACGATAGGCAACATAGTGCCTCAATTACATATTCATGTTATCGGACGATTTAAAAATGATTTTTGCTGGCCGCAGCCCGTTTGGGGGCAGTCTGAATTCACGCCTTACAACGACAATAAATTAGACCTGATCAAGCAGGCTTTACTTGAAATAATAATTACACCTGATCATTCAGACCACTTATCCAGATAACGTAAAATAACTTGCTGATTAGCGGTTTGTGCAAAAATGCGATTGTGCTGCCCGGTTACTTTCTCAAGATATTTTTCACCTGTTGCCTTATTAAATAATTCAACAGTATGTTCTGCTGATATCATTTGATCTTCTACGCTGTACATAAATAATCTGGGTATATCAGGCGTAGATGCAACCACCTCAGCAGGGCTATATTCATTACTGATGGTTAAGGAAAATGGCCACTGAAATGCCCAGGTTAACCACGATGTCGCCATCATTTCACGAGCGATTTTTTGATAATCACTAAAAGCTGAGACAAAAATAGCGCCATCGATGGGGCCATTATCTTTAGCTAAATTATAAATGCCCAGACTGGCACCCAAACTATGACCCAGCATAAATAATTTTTTATCAGATGGTCGACGTGCATTCACGTATTCTCTGGCTGACTTAATATCCGCTATGGCACCTTCGACAAATGCATATCCTTCCGATTTACCATAACCTCGATAATCAAAAATAAACACATCATATTGATGACCGGTAAGCCAGTGAACCATACCAGAATGTGTACTTATATTTTCACCATTGCCATGTAGAAATAACACGATAGCTTTAGACTCTTCACTTGCTGGAAACCACCAACCATGTAAATTAAGCCCTGACTCACCCTTGAATGTGACATCTTCATATTCAATATTATATTGTTCAGGTGTCGCCAGATGTTGCTTCATAGGCTGAAAAAACAAACTGGTGCATGCTGATAACCAGAAACAACTAACCAGGCATAACCCTGTTAGCAAATTGCGCCCTTTTGATGCTTTTTTGAGCATGATTTATCTTCCCCCTGTATGATTATCATACCGACAAATTCTATCTTGATCACAGAACACAAACTATAAACAAATTCTGTATTTGCATAGCCGCATTAAGCTGCTAGTATAGTTAGTGGAATAATTTGTTCACAAAAATAACTCTAAAACGGAGAAGAGCTGTATGAAAAAACTAACGATCGGTACTCTATTACTTCTGTCATCTTCAAGTGCATTTGCTGTAGCACCAGGTGGCCCAGGCTGTGGTTGGGGCAACCTTTTATTTGACGGTCAATCAGGTTTCGTTCCTCATTTTGCGGCATCAACAACTAATGGTACATCAGGTAATAATACTTTCGGTATGACAACTGGTACTAACGGCTGTTCTGTAGATGGCAGCCTTTCATATGCTGGTGCATCTATGCTTGCATCAATGATGGATGAGTTCTCAATCGACGCTGCAAAAGGCGAAGGTGAAGCATTAACAGCAGTTGCTGTAGTGTTAGGCGTTCAACCAGAAGATCGTGCCAAGTTCGCAGAACTGACTCACGAAAACTTCAACACTATCTTCCCTAGTCAGGATGTAACTGCCAATCAGGTTATGGATTCATTACAGCAAGTAATGAAAGCTGACCCGACTATGGCTAAATATGCAATCTAAGCATATTTAATCCTAAGCCTGAGTGAATAACATTGCTTATTAACTCAGGCTTTTTTTATACCTAACCAAAACTCTTTCCATGCATCTTGTAAACACCCAATGGCTAAATGCCATTACGTTATTTTTTATTCTCTGCCTATTATCTCCCGCCGCTTATTCTGACACTCAACAGGATAACTCCACTGTACCTGAGCAGTTATTAAATAGCATTAACTCGAATAAGTTATGGCAAAACAGTGAATGGCTTAATCTTTTACACTATCAGAAACACGCTGAAGGTGAATACCTGAGTAATGTTGTAGAGGACAAATTTTTCAATGCAGAAGATGGAAAACAAAACCCTCAGACAGAACTAATTGCCACCCTGCAGGCACTCTATAATACAGACGTCTCCGTGCCCGATGAACATGCTCAGTGTCGTTTTATCTCCAGACTTAACTGGTTAAATAAACAACTCGACAATGGCTTAACAAAACTACCCACAGTTAACTGCCCGCTTTATGAAGAATGGCGCAAACTGATGCCCGCTCATAAAGCCACCCTGGTTTTTCCGGCCTATCATCTTAATAGCCCGTCATCTATGTACGGCCATACTTTACTTCGCATAGACCCACCAGCTATCGATAACAGTTCGGCCTGGCTGTCTATGGCGGTGAACTTCGGCGCGAACATTAACAATGATGACAACTCAATTTTATATGCCTTTAAAGGTCTGTCGGGGGGCTACCCTGGCATTTTCATCGTTACACCATATTACAATAAAATTAAAGAATACAATCGATATGAAAATCGCGATATCTGGGAATACCCGCTAAACCTGACACCTCAGGAAACCGAGCGCATGGTGTTACATTTATGGGAACTCAAGGAAATTAATTTTAATTATTACTTTTTCGATGAAAACTGCTCTTACCGATTATTAGAACTTTTACAGGTTGCCCGCCCGGGCCTTGAGTTAACCGATGAGTTTGGCTTAACTGCCATTCCGGTAGACACTGTTCGAAGCATTGAGAAAGCTGACCTGATAACGGGCATTGTTTACCGCCCTTCCCAGTCGACAAATGTATATTACTTACTCAACCAGCTAAGCAGTGAACAACAGGACTTTGTTTATCTGCTGTCTCAGGATGCCGATCTGATTAACCACGAAACATTTAAACAGTATGAGCAAGCAACACAAAATATAATACTCGAGGCCGCATATCACTATTTACGCGTTAGACAAAATGATGAAGTTAGATCAGATAAAATTGCCAAAAATAGTTATAAATTACTCCAGGCCATAAACAATGATGCGAATTTCACATCAAAAACTACCGTCTTTAAAGAATCTCAACGACCAGAAAAAGGCCATCTAAGTAAACGTCTAACATTGACTGCAGGTGAAGACGATGACCTGAACTATGCCGAAATCGGGTTCCGGATGTCATTCCACAGCCTCGAAGACCCATTAGATGGTTTTCTGGAAGGCGCACAGATCAACCTTGGCAGTGTTTCAATCCGCGCTTACGAAGATGAAGTGCAGATACAACAGTTTGATATAATTGATATTTTTTCTCTCACGCCCAGAAACCAGTTTTTTCAGCCGCTCTCCTGGCGAGTATACTCGGGCCTGGAACAGCAGCTCATTAATGGCAGAGACCACCTCACTGGACATGTAACTGCAGGAGCAGGTGTCGCTTATAAACCCTGGATTCATGGTTATGCCTATGGATTATTAATGACCCGACTTGAACTGAACAGCCAGTTTAGTCGCAATGTCGAGCCGGCACTGGGCATATCAAG
>JAPHRB010000174.1 GCA_026197015.1 Gammaproteobacteria bacterium
AAAAACTCACCACCAGAACCAGAAACAAACCCATAATTTTTATATATCGCAACATAACCCCCTACTTAATCCGTCGACTAAGATCAGATATCCATATCTTCATTGTTTTATCATCTGGTTGCAAACTTAGATAATGCTCATATTGCTCAAGAGCACAGGGGAAGTCGCGCATATATAATTCGCAAAGAATACCCAGATTTTTAACTACAGGTAAATAATCAGGGTATTCTGTTAAAGCATTTGTATATGCTTTTTTAGCGTCATCAAACTTGCCTTTTTTTCTATACAACAGACCAAGCTGGTTATTTGCAACAGGATTAGTCAGTTCAATTTTAACCGCGCTTAATAAGTGCTTTTCAGCACTAACATCATCACCTTTTTTACTATAGGCCATTCCCAAATTAATAAATGGTGCTGGCACTCTGTTTTCAACCGCAATTACTTTTTCTAATAACTGGATAGCATCATCATATTCTTCAGCTTTCAAATGTGAAAGCGCCGCATTAAAATCATCTTCAACATCTGAGTCAATTTCAATTTGATCAAACTTAGACCTACTTTCAGTGATTGACGGTTTAGTCGATTCCATCACACAGGACACCTGCACTATAACCAGAAGCACAACAACAATGGCTCTTAAAACACCCATTTAAGCAACCATCCGATTAATATAATAATAATTGGAGACCTGATCTTTAATTATCTCTACAGCCTGTGCACTGCTTTGCTTCTCCACTTTATCTACAGGCGCTTCACCAGGCGCCGATTTTTCTGGCAATGAAGCGGGGTCAGGTTCAGATGCAACGGGTAATATAGTTTCTACATACTGTACGGCTTCTTCTGGTTTAGCATATCTTGCAGGTAATAAAACAGCCAACTTATCAATACTTTTATCAATCCATTCGTTATATATACCTAAATCCAGCAATTCCATATTCTTTTCATGCACAGAAATTGCTTTTTCTTCAAATGGATATATTTGCTCCTCAAGAACTAACTCATATTGCTCTAGCTGCATTTCATTTAAATTAGTCGGTCTTTCTGAGTTCATTAAAGCACGACTGAAATGAAAATATATTTCAGCAATCTCATAAGTCGCCGCCGCAGTTACTATACCCACTTCATAATCAACTAGCTTCGTTAAGGTGGCTATTGCCTTTTTCATGCGCTTTTTCTTTTTGTTTAAATTTTTCTTAAATGGCTTTTTAAGCTCAACCAGTTTAAAGCGTCTAATATCTGGCTCAGCTAACACAAGTGATGCATTAGCGGCAAGAAAACGCGTTCTATCGGTGCGTTCTTTTCCTGCTCTTAAATCTATAGCAACAATCCATTGAAGCTGTTTTATATAAAGTTTCTTACTTTTATTAAGCTTATAGATATTTGCAATATTATTTCGCATTTCAAGCGCATTTTCGACAGGTTTTGGAAAATATGATACATAGCGCACATAAACATCTAGCGCTTTCGTTCTATCACCCGCTTTTTCATATAACTCTGCTGCCTGCTGTAATGCTTCACGACGTAAACCTTTGTCTTTAGTCTCTTTTTCAATTTGCTCAAACTCAGCAGCAGCCAGTAACAGCTTTCCATCTTCTTTATATACAATTGCCAGTTTCTTAGTTACCTCGGGCTGTAATTTGTTTTTAGGATAACGTTTACGGAAGCCCTGTAATACTTCTGATGCCATAGACCAGTCTTTTAAACTAATTAAAGCTGCTGCGGCATCGTATTCTGCTGTAGGTCTTATTTTCGATGTAGGAGCTGCTGTTGCTATGCGTAGAAAATGATTCGCAGCTGTACGATGGTCTTGAAGCTTACGTGCCTGTTCGCCCTGTTTATATATTGATGCTGCTAAATTTTCAATTAACTTGTCGCGCTCTTTATGATCTTTAGCTGTCATCTTTAAAACCTGATTGTAAGCGGCTTCGGCCTCACTAAACAGCGTAAGGTCAAATGAAGAATGAGCCACTATTAACCACGATGAACGAATATACTTAGTTTCTATATCTGGATATTTTTCAATTACACTACGGCCAATTTTAATTGCCATAGGGAAATCTCTTATCGCGTATAAATCATCAGTTGCAGCCACTAATACAGCAGGCGCTTTTTTATGTTTGGGATACGCCTCACCAAACTTTAATGAACTACGAATAATTTCATGTTTGATCACATTTCTCTGAGACTGGTCTGATTTCTTTAAAAACTCACGATATGAAAATACAGCTGCGTAACCTGCTTCCGCTGATTTATCATGTTTTTCATAATTATATGACGTTCTCTCATACTCTAAGGCCGCATCTCTAAAGTCTTTATTTTCAAGTAACAATTCAGCTAACTGAAAATTTATCCCGGGTGACTGCTGGTCTTCAGGGAATGAATCAAGAAATTCACGATACCATCGTGCAGACTCTGCAAAATTTTCTTTCCTGAATTTTCTAAGACGCCTGTTTTGATATTGCGCATGATAATGATTAGCCAGGTCGGTTAGGTTAGATTTTAAAAAGACAATAACATCGGGATAAGCATTAATATCAAAAAACGTCCAATAATTTGCCCTTAAACCATAAGTTGATGCGTAGTTCTTTTTAGAATCTATAACCAATTTTGGAAAACCACCTTTCAAATAAATATCTATTACCCTGATATGGAAATACGGTGACACTTTATTTAACGGGTTTCTTTCGACATAGGAATTATATGCGCCGGCTGCATCAGCATAACGACGTTTTGTTAAATAGTACTCACCTAAGTGACTATAAATACTAGCTTCATATTGCCTTGATCCATGCGTCTCGAAATATTTAACAACTTCTTGCGGCCCGCCAAGATACGAAAAACTTAAACTAATAACCCGGTAGGTATCTTCAATTCTTTTGCGTTCAATTTTATTGGTTATCTGCTCAAAGTCATATCCAATTGATATTTTATAATCAAGCAAACCTATAAAATCATGTAAAGCTTCTTCGTAAAGATCCTGTTTAAAATAAGCCCAACCCTGTTTATATAAAGCAAGATCATAGAATGCCGAACTTATACCAAACTCAATAACTGCCTGATATGCTTCCTCAGAATCCAGATATTTTTTACGTGTAAAGAAAAATTCTGCACGTCTGAATTGAGCCTCATCTATATGTCTGGAATTAGGGTATTCTTTGACCAGTCGATTTAACACCAGCATCGCTTTATCAACTTCACCAACTTCTTCATAAGCGCGAGATAATTGATATAACACCTGGTCATTACGTTCATAATGAGGATATTTAACTAACAAGCCTTTATATAACTCTATCGCTTCTTTTGCACCTGCCGAAGCTAAATCATCCGCCACTGCTGCATCAGCAGTAACAATAGCTTTTTCTGTACCTTTTTTAATATCTGTTTCTTTTGTAGCACGCTTCTCAAATTCTTTTTCAGACTCTGAAACGTTTGCTATTGATTCAGCTTTACTTTGAACTTCCGTAGTTTTTATTTCTTCTTTATCATCAGATATTAATGACGCTGCTGTACCTGCTGCCGCAGCTGAACTGGTTGCTAAACTGGCAGCTGTTGAATCAGCCGTTGTACTTACCGCAGCAGACTGTCCCGAAATATTAGCTGCCTTAGCTGCTGTATCCACACCGCCACTTAAGACGCCATACTCTTTCTCAATCTTTAAATCAGCCAGACGACGTAATGCTTCAGGTGTCATCGCTGTTTCTGGTGTTTCTTCAAGAAACTTCTGATAACTTTGCATTGCCTTATCAAGACTGCCAGAAATTTCTGCTTCTTTTAAATCGAACTCCACATTTTCCAGACTGGCTAAAGTTTGCTTATCTCCACTGCTCACACAACCAGCCAGCACTGCTGTCAACACAGCTATAAGTGAGAATATAAAAATCTTTCTATGTATATTGACTAACATTACTGAACAACCTCTTCAGTAACTTTGCTCGAATCAGTGTTTTCTGCATCCTCGGTATCAATTTCATCAGCTGTGGCAGGCTGTAAAGCTTTATCTTCTTCAATACCCTGTAATAATTTTTCCTGTTCTGCTTTTTGCTGTTTTTTAGTGGCTCGGTCATAACTCTCAGCCAGAGCAAAACGAGCTTTAATTTGATATTCTTCAAGTAAATTGCGACGCCGCTCCAGTTCATTTACCGCAAGTGTTTCTATTAATCGTCCCTGTCGCGCCATTACGCCATTAACTTTTAGCTGAATCGCCTGAATTTTAGTCTTAAGTTGCCGAATTTGAATATCATAACCTTCATAACTCTGCGTCGCTGCCTGACGAGTTCTAACAAATGACTTGTAGGTTTCGTTAAGTTTGTTTATATAAACATCAAGTGTTTGCATTTGTTTATATGCATTAGTTAAACGTTCGTGATATGCCTTATTAATATTCCAGTGCAAGACACCTTTCAATCTTGAGATTCGAGCACGCACTTCATCCGTATAATGTTGTGGATTAGCTGACAAATACAACTCAATTTTTCCGAGTTTATCCTGTATTCCTCGCTCTTCAGCCGTTGCCAGATACTCTGGGCGTCTGGCAATAACTAACGACTTTAAACGTTGATCAAGGCGATCACGTTGAGATAACCGCAAACGAATCCTGGCATCCAGCTTTTTAAACTGTTTTTCAACAACGGGCAGTAATGGCGTATAGTATCTGCGCCGTATTTCAATCATTTCTACATATACATCAAGTGACGACAACCAGTAAGATAATCGCACTCTAAGCTCTGCAAGATCCTTGTAATTTTGTAAAGACTGTTGAAAGTCATTAGAGGCCATTAAAGACAATATGTAACGTGTTTCCGGTGTTTCCTGTAAATCTCTCAAATTATGCAGCCAGTTTTTATCTCGCTCAGCCTGCTTATCAAGCACTGCACTTAGAAACTTACCTTCTCTTACACTTTTTATAGATGTTTGTAGTCTGTCAATCTCGCCACCAAAATTATCCATGGCCTTACCATATGACAATGCTGCCTGGCCAAAATAGTTTAATTGACCATAAGCATATGGAACAGCTAACAAAGACTCCTGCACAGACTCATTTGTAATTTCACGTTCCTGTAAAATACCCCATGGAACAAGTGCTTTTTTAAATTGCCCGAGTGATACGTTAACCCATCCCATACCCAGTAAAGCCCTGTCCGCAAAAGGCCCATTTAACCTCACCAGACTAAAATATTTTTTCGCTAATTCTGGTGAACCTTTTTCCAGCATACGACTTGCAAGTGTTAAATTAGCTTTATCTTTTAATGCCAATATACCTCGATCATCGCTACTTAAGACACCTAATCTACCGAGTGCCTCAATTGCTTTTTTCTCATCACCATTCTGTATATAAGCTATACCCAGGTTATATAATATATAACCCTTATATTTGTCTTCATTTTCAATAGTTTTTAATAACTCAATCGCTTCAGCAAATTTACCTGTAGAGATATATACCTGTGCTCGTAAATGAATTTCATCTACACGTAACTCGTCGGCCATTTCACCCTGTATTTTTTCTAAAATATCTAAGGCATTACCGGGCTGATTTTTTCTATAAAAAATTTGCGCTAATCGATAGGCTGCTTCATTACGAATTTCTTGATTTAAGTTCGACTCCATAATAGATTTAATTGCTCTACCCGCACGCTGATGCATTCGATAAGCAAGCTCAAAACTACCTACTGAGAATTCCGCATGATTTATATGCTGATTAAATGGATCTAATGATGGATTATCAAGCGCATAATATTGCCCGAGCTCAGCATCAAGTTTACTGATAGCATCGAAGTGTTTATCTTGAAAGGCATAAAACAGCGATTCACCATAGAAAATATCCTTAAGCACAGGCGCTTTATCAATGGTGTTTTCAGCTGTTGCATTAAATGCAAACAATGAAACAGCTATAAATTTTAATATACGAAGCATTGAATTAAATTTCCGGTTGTTACCAGTCCTTAAACTCTAAACCTTGATCACCCGCATCCGGACCACCAATTTTTATTTCTACAAACTTTGGCCCCACACCCTTTTTGAGTGTATAACTGGCGCTGCGTTTTATTTCGCCGCCACTTGAGGGTTTTGCGATATAACTAATAACCAGCTTATGCTCGCCTGTTTTTATGTTTCCAGTATAAATTTTTTGTACGCCTCCCTTTTGCATGGCTTCTAATTCCCTGAATGTATAAAGATGATGCGCCAAAACTTTATTTTCAAGCTTGACCTGTATCGCATCGAGACGTAAATCTTCTACATCCGCCAGTGAAACAAATAATGCAAATTGACTATTCGATGGAAATAGCAATTTTTCTTCCAGCTGAAGAAGGTCCGCTGTTAAATCAATCACATCGGTTTTAATATCCTGAACCTGTTCATCAAGGCCTTTAATCTGCTCTTTAGTTACATCTGCCGCATTGAGCGAGAATGAATTCAGAATCATTATTGTCAAGAATACTAATATAGTTTTTTGCATCATTCTTACCTGTCACTTTTTACTGACAATTGGACCATATAATGGATTTGGTTTCCGCCGACTAACTCACAGTTAAAGCGGTTGATATGAGTATACATTATGAATTTATATATTTGAATCAGGCATTTATGATGTTTTGTTAAGAAGTTATCTTATATTTCACATCTAAATTAGACATTACTAATAAAGTCACAATCTACTGCTGGTTTTTACTGATGATATTAAATTATCTAAATAATGCGATATATACTCAATTAAACTACCTGTGACGCCTATTACAACAACTCAAACAACAGACAGCTTATTCAAATTAGGTCAAAAATCTGTACACTCCCCACAAAATGACTTTACACAAACCAGACACAAAAAAAAGGGGCTTAAAGCCCCTTTTTTCAATAAACAACTAAAATTAGCTATAAAACTAAACCTCAGCCGCCTCGCTAACTGCTTTCATGCTTAAACGAATTCGACCCTGACGATCAATTTCCAGCACTTTAACCTGAATCTTCTCACCCTCAGACAGCTTGTCACTTACCTTCTCAACTCGTTCTTCACAAATCTGAGAGATATGAACCAGGCCTTCTTTACCAGGAAGAATTCGCACAAATGCACCGAAATCCATAATCTTGATAACTTCACCTTCGTAGATTTTGCCTACTTCAGCTTCTGCCGTAATCTGTTCGATACGAACCTTCGCTGCTTCTGCATTATCAAAATCACTTGAAGCAATTTTCACATTACCATCATCATCGATATCAATCGTTACGCCAGTTTCTTCAGTAATTGACTTAATTACCGCTCCACCCTTACCGATTACATCACGAATTTTCTCAGGATTAATCTTCATAGTTAAGTAACGTGGTGCGTAATGAGACATTTCAGTACTTGCTTCTGAAATAACCTTGTTCATTTCACCGAGGATAAACATTCGACCCGCTTTCGCCTGTTCTAATGCTTTTTCCATTATGTCTTTAGTAATACCGGTTATCTTGATATCCATTTGCAGCGCATTAACACCGTTTTCAGTACCCGCTACTTTGAAGTCCATATCACCCAAGTGATCTTCATCACCTAAGATATCACTCAATACTGCGTAGTTTTCACCTTCTTTAACAAGCCCCATTGCAATACCGGCAATTGGTGCTTTAAGTGGTACACCCGCATCCATAAGTGCTAATGACGTACCACAAACAGAAGCCATAGAGCTTGAGCCGTTTGATTCTGTAATTTCAGATACAACACGAATTGAATATGGGAATTCTTCAGTTGTTGGCATACACGCTAAAACACCACGTTTTGCTAAACGACCATGACCAATTTCACGACGACC
>JAPHRB010000099.1 GCA_026197015.1 Gammaproteobacteria bacterium
ACTATGCGTAGCTGTTGTTGATTTTTTGAATGCAGGGCCTTCTGCTGTTTATACTTTTTTCGACCCAGATGAACATAAACGGAGTTTAGGCACTTTTGCCATTTTACAGCAGATATGGTTAGCCAGGCTTTACAATAAGGAACATTTATACCTTGGTTACTGGATTGATAACCACCCCAAAATGGAATATAAACGTAAATTTTCCGGCCTGGAAATATACCAGCAGGATAGCTGGATATCTTTTACCAACTAGCACTTTTTGTTGATTTACATCAACGCCAGATTTTTACTAACTCTCTATGATTTAGACCATGCTTAAACCCGCTGTAGTTATGGGGTTTTTAAAGAACTTCCTGGGGAATACAAACGAAACCCGTATTCTCCCAGGTTGCAAAGAATCTCCTGGGGGAATACGAAAAAACATCGTACTACCCCAGAAAAGTTACAAGACCTCATATTGGGTCACGTTCCGAGTGAAGTGATTTATGGGGTATTTCGAATCTCCTGGGGGAATACGAACGAAACCCGTATTCTCCCAAGTTGCAAAGAATCTCCTGGGGGGGAGTTAAAGAGCAGGTCGTCACCTCGTGATGATCAGCTCTTTTTTTTGTCCATAAAAAAGTGAACCGGTTGTGGCCCTTTTTGTTAAAATCATGTTTTACTCTTAAAAAATCGAGAAGACATGAGCATTGAAGACGACATCATTGAAAAATTACAGACCGCGCTTAACCCTGTGTATCTCGATGTAACCAACGAGAGTCACAAACACAACGTACCGCCAGGTTCAGAGTCCCACTTTAAAGTTGTTGCTGTAACTGAAGAGTTCAATGGAAAAATGCTGGTTGCTCGTCATCGTTTAATCAATAAAGCACTAGCAGAAGAGCTTGCAGGGCCAGTTCATGCTCTGGCACTACATACTATGACGCCTGACGAATGGGCAGAGAAAGGTGCTGCACCTGAATCGCCACCTTGTCTGGGCGGTGGAAAATAGTCACTTTGGCATACTTTATGCCATATTTAGGGATCATTTTATCCTGAAAAAGCAGCTGTTATTTAATATAAAACCAACCTCATTTCCTTGACTTAAATCAAAACAGCCATTACAGAAACAGGTCAAACAAATGAGATTAGGGCTTACCTTTAGTATTGGAATTAGATACACTTAACAATCCCTTATAAGCACCAGCTGTAACTGCTATGACTTCAACATCAATTAAATTATCTGCTATAAAAACGGCTTGCAAAACCTGTAGTTTACATGATCTCTGCCTGCCCCTTGGTCTTGATTTAGGCGATATTGAAAGACTCGATGAAATAGTTAAACGTAGCCGCCCATTACACAAAAGCGAATACCTGTTTAATAGTGGCGAAAAATTCACATCTATTTATGCGGTACGTAGCGGATCTATTAAAACATTTACCGAAAGCGAACAAGGTGATGAACAGATCACTGGCCTGTATTTACCTGGCGAACTTATTGGTCTTGATGCCATTCATGATAACCAGCACCCCTGCTCAGCTATTGCGCTAGAGACAACCAGTCTCTGTGAACTACCATTTGATTCGCTAGAAGAATTAAGCGGCCAGATACCTGAATTACATCACCAGTTGTTTCGTATTATGAGCAAGGAAATTGCAGGTGATCAATCATTACTCATGCTGATGGCCCAAAAAAGTGCCGATGAAAGACTCGCTGCATTTTTAGTTAACCTGTCCAGCCGTTTAAAAGCCCGTAATTTTTCTGAAACCGAATTCAATCTGACCATGTCTCGTAAAGATATCGGCAACTATCTGGGGCTGACAATAGAAACGATCAGCCGCACATTCAGCCGTTTTCAAAGCGAGGGGCTTTTATCAACACAACGTAAATATGTAAATATTCACAAACTTGGTGAGCTAAAAGAATTAGCTGGAATAACTGACCACTGCACAACACCTGACTGCCCGAGCAAAACAGCCTGACAAACCAGCAACTGATAAAGCAGTTTTAATATATACCCCTTAAATAGGCGCATACATATATAAGGGGGTCCTTAAAGCGTTGAAAAGTCAAAAGCAGAAGCAAACACGAATATAACTACAAAATAGATATTTAGTTATACGCCGAAATAAACACGGCCATTGTCAAACACAACACCTTACCCAGAACAATAACCACACCCAAGTATTTGATTTTTTTAGACGCCTTAAAATGCAAGCCTTTTTTGTACAAAAAAAACAAATAAATTTATTTTTAATCTGCGTTTATAGGGGTAATATTAGTCGTCCATAAAAACGGATGGCACAATGCAACTCGGCCCTTACACACTAACATCTCCTGTTTTTCTCGCTCCTATGGCGGGCATAACCGACAAGCCCTTTCGGCAGTTATGTCGCGATATGGGCGCAGGATTAGTTGTGTCTGAAATGACCACATCTGAACCACATTTACGCAATAGCCATAAAAGCCGATTACGTATGGATCATAAAGGTGAAGCCGGGCCTGTTAGTGTACAGATTGCTGGCACTGACCCTGTAAAAATGGCCAATGCGGCTAAATATAATGTAGAGCATGGCGCTCATATCATTGACATTAATATGGGGTGCCCGGCTAAAAAAGTGTGCAACGTAGCGGCCGGGTCTGCACTAATGAAAGATGAGAAAAAAGTAGCCAGCATATTACGTGCTGTTGTATCTGCTGTTGATGTACCGATTACTTTAAAAATGCGGACCGGATGGGATCACGACAATAAAAATGCCCCTGCCATTGCACATATAGCTGAAGACTGTGGTATCCAGATGTTAAGCATGCACGGACGAACTCGAGCTGATGCTTATAAAGGTGATGCTGAGTACGCAACTATCGCGTTAGTTAAGCAACAGGTAAGCATACCTCTAGTCGCTAACGGAGATATTACCTCGGCTCTTAAAGCCAAACAGGTTATGCAGTTAACGGGGGCAGACGCCATTATGATTGGACGTGGGGCACAGGGTAACCCATGGATATTTCGTGAAATAAATCATTTTTTAAAAACAGATGAAATGCTGGCAGCACCCGATCAACGAGAGTTAGTTCAGTTGATTGAGAATCATCTAATCGATCTATATAATTTTTATGGCGAACAACGAGGCGCACAGATAGCTCGAAAACATATAAACTGGTATTCGCAGAAATGCACCTATATCACTGATGAACAGCAACTTAATTTTCGCAAGCATATCAACCGTTTCAAAGAAGCCAGTCAACAACTTAATGAAGTTATTTCGTTTTTTAATAACTCGTATAATATAAAAACAATAAACAGGTCAATTGCAGCATGAATAATAGCAATGTTATAAACTTACATAATACTCAAAACATCAATTCGAATGAAGAGAAAAATTCAGGGCTTAATACGATTATTCGCTCATCACTAAGCCAGTTTCTTAACGATCTGGATGGTGAAAACCCAGGTAATATCTATGACCTGGTAATGCAACAGGTTGAAGAACCTTTATTAGAGCTTATCATGCAGCATGTTGAAGGAAACCAGTCAAAAGCAGCTGACTGCCTGGGCATAAATCGCGGTACTTTGCGTAAAAAACTCAAAACCTATAAGCTCATTAAATAAACAATATTATCCACAAATGAGCCCGACAATTACTGGTTTATTAAGCCGGTAACTCTCCCGACAAAGGCGCTAATTACTTTTTTGTATCATTTGAGGGTAATCGACATGTCTTTAAACAATCGACGCCCTTTCGCGTATAAATATTCCGCTTATCCTTCTGAGTATCTCCTAATTAGTTTATAATTCGCTTCTTAAATTGACAGACTGCGGATTACAGAAACTATGAGTAATGATACCCGCCCGGTAAAACGGGCTCTGATGAGTGTTTCAGACAAAACCGGCATTTTGGAACTAGCCCAGGCACTGGTTGATGCAGGCATCGAAATCCTTTCTACCGGTGGTACGGCTAAATTACTAGCTGATAACAACTTACCCGTTACTGAAGTTTCTGAGCACACGGGCTTTCCTGAAATGATGGATGGACGTGTTAAAACTTTACACCCTAAAATTCATGGCGGCATTTTAGGTCGTCGTGGTATTGATGATGACGTAATGCAGGCCAATGATATTGCGCCAATAGACCTGGTTGTTGTAAATCTATACCCGTTTGCAGCCACTATTGCTAAACCAGACTGCAGTCTGGATGATGCCATTGAGAATATTGATATCGGTGGTCCCACCATGGTTCGTGCTACGGCTAAAAACCATGCTTTTGTCACCATTGTTGTAGACCCGGCAGATTATTCGCGTGTTATTGATGAAATAAAAGCTGACGGCATTTGTCAGGCAACTCGATTTGATCTTGCAGTTAAAGCATTTGAACACACTGCAAATTATGACGGCGCTATTGCCAATTACCTTGGCACCATTAAGCCAGATGGCAGCCAGTCGAATTTTCCGCGCACCATCAATATGCAGTTTGATAAGGTACAGGAAATGCGTTATGGAGAAAATCCGCATCAACAGGCGGCATTCTACAAAGAAACTACCCCTCCTGAAGTCTCCGTTGCCAGCGCATCTCAAGTTCAAGGTAAAGAACTATCTTATAACAATGTAGCTGATACAGACGCTGCACTGGAGTGCGTTAAATCATTCGCTGAGCCGGCATGTGTCATTGTAAAACACGCAAACCCCTGTGGTGTAGCAATTGCTGATAATGTTATGTCAGCTTATGAGTCAGCTTACAAAACAGACCCAACATCTGCTTTTGGTGGCATTATTGCTTTTAACCGCACACTAGAAGAAGACGTGGCAGCTGAAATTATTAAACGTCAGTTTGTTGAAGTTATTATTGCTCCTGCGGTGAGTGAAGCAGCTAAAAAGGTTTTAGCTGAAAAGAAAAATGTTCGTGTTCTTGAGTGTGGTGAATGGGGTAAATCTGTACCTGCACTAGATTTCAAACGCATTAACGGTGGTTTATTAGTACAGGACCGCGATTTAGGCATGGTAGATATTGATGACCTTCAGGTTGTTACCGAGAAGAAACCAACAAAAGAGCAGATGCGCGATTTATTGTTTGCCTGGAAAGTAGCCAAGTTTGTTAAGTCAAATGCCATTGTTTATGTACAAAACCAGATGACTATTGGTGTAGGTGCCGGCCAGATGAGTCGAGTTTATTCTGCTAAAATTGCGGGTATAAAAGCGGCCGATGAGAATCTTCAGGTCGAAGGTTCAGTAATGGCATCAGATGCATTTTTCCCGTTTCGTGACGGTATAGATGCTGCACATGAAGCAGGCATAACCGCCGTCATTCAACCCGGTGGTTCCATGCGCGATGATGAAACAATAGCGGCAGCCAATGAACACGGCATGGCAATGGTATTTACCAGCATGCGTCACTTTAGACATTAAAAACATTCGCCACAGAGACACGCAAGACACAGAGAAATAAATGATTTTATTGTGCCTTCGGCACAATAACTAAAAAACTCTGCGTTCTCTGAGTCTCTGTGGCAATAAAACCAACAGGTCAAATTATGAATATACTTATCATAGGCGGCGGTGGTCGCGAACATGCACTGGCCTGGAAAGCAGCCCAGTCTGAAGATGTTACAACCGTTTTTGTAGCACCAGGTAACGCGGGAACAGCCCGAGAAGATAAAGTGAAAAATGTCGATATTAATGCCGAAGACATAGACGCTCTAAAAAACTTTGCCATGCAAAACGAAATAACACTTACAATTGTTGGCCCTGAAGCCCCGTTAGTAAACGGCATAGTTGACACTTTTCAGGCTGCCGCTTTAAAAATATTTGGCCCAAGCCGTGGCGCGGCCCAATTAGAAGGATCAAAGGCATTCGCTAAAGACTTTCTTGCTCGCAATGAAATTCCTACTGCAGCTTACGGCAATTTCACAGATGAGGCCGAAGCAATAACTTATATAAAACAGCAAGGCGCACCGATTGTTATAAAAGCAGATGGTCTAGCTGCTGGTAAAGGTGTCATTCTGGCGCAAACTGAAGCACAGGCCATTGAAGCTGTTGAAGACATGCTCTCAGGAAACAAATTTGGTGATGCGGGAGCCAGAGTGGTAATTGAGGAATTTTTACCAGGTGAAGAAGCCAGCTTTATTTGCATGGTCGACGGCAAAAACATTTTGCCTCTGGCGACTTCACAAGATCATAAAGCACGTGATGAAGGTGACAGCGGACCGAATACCGGTGGCATGGGCGCATACTCTCCTGCCCCTCTGGTTACAGATGAAATCCACCAGAAGGTTATTGATGAAATTATACGCCCTACCGTTGACGGCATGGCTAACGAAGGTCATTCATTCACCGGCTTTTTATACGCCGGACTAATGATTAAAAACAACAAAGCTAAGGTTTTAGAATATAACGTGCGTTTTGGTGACCCTGAAACCCAGCCAATTATGATGCGTTTACAATCTGATATTGTTGAGTTGTGCCTGGCTGCAGTAGATGGAAAACTTGATGAACACACTGCACTGTGGGATTCTCAATATGCCTTAGGTGTTGTACTTGCTGCAGGCGGATACCCGAATAGCTATAACAAAGGTGATGTAATTAGCGGGCTTGAAGGTCTCGACACACATAAAACAAAAGTGTTTCATGCCGGTACCGCTATACAAGACGAACAAATCGTAACAAATGGCGGCCGTGTACTTTGTGCCTGCGGCATGGGCAATAGTGTTGCAGAGGCTCAAAAAGCAGCTTATGAGATTGTTGAAAAAATACACTGGGATAAAGTATATTATCGTAAAGACATTGGTTTTAAAGCAATATAAACACCTTCTAAATCATCAACTGACTGTGAATTAATTAAACCACAGTCAGTACTCAAAAGATGTATATTTAAGGCAGGCGAAATAAAGGCAGTTCTAATGGATACGATAAATGGATAATAAAAAATATAACGTCACCATTCTTCAGACACCCGTGTCTGAACCTGTTACAACTCAGCTGTCTAAACTATTTAAAATTTCTGCCGATAAATCTCAGCAAATTTTACAAAAAGATTCCTTTATAATTAAAAAGCAAACCGATAAAATTACTGCGGAAAAATTTCATAAAGCCATCACGGCAGCAGGCGTAAATTGTCAAATTGATGAAATTATTGCAGAAGCAGAAACCGCACTACCTGAAATAGAAGAAATAGAAAATACGGCTAAAGTAAAACCACTGACTGATATTACACGACCCGATATAACCCCCTTACATCAGGAAAATATAAACCTTAGTCTTGAAGATGGGGTTCCTGAAAAAAATAACTCTTCCAGTGATCCCGCAAAAATTAATGATATCAATCCTGAAAATTTCTGCCCGCAATGCGGCACTATCCGAGCCAGTGCCGATTCGACTTGTATTCATTGTGGTTACAACCCTCAAGAATTAAAAAAGAGCAAAACAAAAACCACTTTAATCAGTGCCACAATCATTATTCTTTTACTTGGCATTGGTATTGGGATTGGCTTTCCATTTTATCAGCAGTACTCAAAACGCGCGCAAATTATTGAAGATTTAAAGCTGGCATTTGATACACGTAACAAGGTAACGGAATTTATTCAGAAAACGAATTTTTGGCCTAATCAGAATATTGATGCTGATTTAGACAAACGAATAAGTAACAGAACATTAAAATCAGTTGTTGTTGGCAACAACGCCATAATTACAGCAACCCTCTACGGCCATGTTATAGATGGTACTGAACAGACACTTATATTCACGCCCAATATATTAAAAGGCAGAATAGTCTGGAACTGCCTGAAGGGCACATTAAAAGAAGAGTTCAGGCCTGAAATATGTATCACGCGATCACAGCAGGAATAAATTATTTATTTTAACCATGTACTTCATAATGCAGGCATAAAAAAAGCCGGCTTGAGGCCGGCTCCGAACAATACGGATTTCCACGCTAGTTTTAAAATGTTTGACCCGATTTTAAGCGTTTCCAGAGGAACCGATGCCTCAACCACAGAAGCATCATTTAGCGGGAATAACATTTATTAACGCATATATTCACCACTAAAGGCAAGACCTTTCATCCTCATTTTTAAATTTCAAGCCCCCACATTTTCAATCTTTATTGACACTCTATATAAGGTTTTTCCTATATTTATATTTATCAGCCACCTAAGGGCCATATATTAAGGTAAACTCTTATCATTTATTTAAAATATCAAGATAAATAGCTTATAACGCTCTAATACTATAATCATACTTTTGATCTAAATTATGAACTGAGCTTTTAAATATCTACGACTATTGATAAATATGGCTGAAAACGCTCTAATTCAAATAAGCACCATTGATTTAGCTGATTAAC
>JAPHRB010000005.1 GCA_026197015.1 Gammaproteobacteria bacterium
GAATATTATTTTGTGCGCATAACTGCAAATAACGTTCAAGTCTTGCAGATGAATGTTCTGCACCCTGGCCTTCATAACCATGGGGTAATAACATAGTCAAACCACACAAACGTCCCCATTTTTGTTCACCCGCAACAATGAACTGATCAATAACAACCTGCGCGCCGTTTGCAAAATCACCAAACTGGGCCTCCCATATAACTAATGTTTCCGGATCCGCTGTTGCATATCCATATTCAAATGCAAGCACCGCCACTTCTGATAACAATGAATCTATAACAAGAAAATTAGCCTGATCTTCAGACATGTTTCGTAATGGCACATATGAACTACCATCAATCTGATTATGCCAAACTGCATGCCGGTGAAAAAACGTTCCCCTTCCAGAGTCCTGCCCTGACAAACGTACGGCATGCCCTTCGGTTACCAAACTCGCATACGCTAATGTCTCTGCAAAACCCCAGTCGATTTCCAGTGCACCCGCAGCCATCTTATGCCTGTCCTGCATAATTTTTTCGACTCTGGCTTGCAGCTCAAAACCAGCCGGTCGTTTTTCCAGTTGCTCGCAGAGTAATCGCAAAGCCTCCATGTTTATGGCTGTTTCTGCAAGCATACTCTGTTCAGTGCTTTCATAAAGATGCCAATTGATATGAAAAGCGTAGGCTAATTTTCCGCTTTCCATAATTCCGGGCACTACACATTTTCCAGAATCTAATTCATCACGATACTTTTCCATCATCTGGTTAGCACTAACTGATGAAACACGATTTTCCTTTAACAACTTTTCGGCATAAATAGCCCGCGTACTTAACAGGTTTGATATTTTTTTATACATCATGGGTTGTGTTGCAGCAGGTTCATCCGCTTCGTTATGGCCATGTCGCCGATAACAAATTAAATCTATTACCACATCTTTTTTAAAAGCCATTCGGTAATCAAGCGCAATCTGTGTGACCAGAACAACCGCTTCCGGATCATCTGAATTCACATGAAAAATAGGAGCATCAACCATTTTTGCTACATCAGTACAATAATGCGTTGATCGACTATCTTCGATATTACTGGTAGTAAAACCAATCTGGTTATTTACAACAATATGTAAACTGCCTTTTGTGGAATAACCTCTCGACTGTGACATCTGCAAAGTTTCCATGACAACTCCCTGGCCAGCAAATGCAGCATCTCCATGTATTTGCACAGGTAACACTTCAACACCCTCAGCATCATCTCTATGCTCCTGGCGTGCCCGCACAGCACCCTCAACAACCGGCGCAACAATTTCAAGATGTGATGGGTTAAATGCCAGCGCTAAATGTATATCACCTTTGTCTGTCCGCATGTCTGAGGAGAAGCCTAAATGGTATTTTACATCTCCCATATATTCACCATGAGATTTAGTACCCTCAAATTCACTAAATAATTCTGCAGGTGTTTTCCCCATTACATTTACCAGCACATTCAGACGCCCTCGATGCGCCATACCAATTACAATTTCTTTCAGACCATGACTCGCTGAGCGTTGAATGACTTCATGTATAAGGGGAATAAGTGTTTCCCCCCCTTCAAGAGAGAAACGTTTTTGCCCTACATATTTAGTGTGCAGGTATTTCTCTAAACCCTCGGCCGCTGTTAATCTCTGCAGTATTGTTTGCTTCTCAGCGAATGTTAGATCTGCCTTGCCGCGTACGGTTTCAATACGTTGTTGTAACCAGCGCTTTTCACCGGTTTCGGTGATATGCATATACTCCGCACCAATTGACCCACAATAAGCTTCGCTGAGAATATTACAAATTTCTTCCAATGTAGTTTCGTCCGGGCCGTACAAGGAGCCCGTCGCGAACACAGTCTGTAAATCTACCTCACTCAGTCCATAACTGGCTAAGGTTAGATCCTCAACTTCTTTGGTATGCGTTCTTCCCAATGGGTCAACATCTGCTTTTTGATGTCCACGAAAGCGGTAAGCATTAATTAACTGTAAAACCTTAACCTGTTTACGCTCGTGCTCTAGTACAACAGAGGACGCTGATTTTTCCGGTGGCAGCAAAGTACCGCAACGTTTTTCTGTTATACGACGAAATTGTTCTCTGACATCAGAATGAATTGTATCTTTGAGTGCACCATTAACTCTCGGCAAGGTCGCAAAGAATTCTCGCCAGTTACTTTCTACATTATTAGGATTTAACAGATAACTTTCGTAGAGACCTTCCAGCCAGGCGGCACTGCCCGCATCTAACATGGAGTTTTCCCATAGGTCACGCATTGAAGCTTTGATTTTGTTGCTCATATTCCCGACGCTAAGGTTTTATAATTTTATATTCTAGTTATAGCTCATTGTACTAATTATTGTAAGCATTACCACCGTTGATCAGATCATCACAGAGCTATTATTTATGGGCTTTTAATGGTTATTGGAATACTTTCTGTAGTGGTAAAAACAAGGGCTCAGGCAGTGCATCCATAGCAAACCAGCTCCATTGTACTTTTTCATCTTTAAATACAGCCTGATTTGTTATCTGATAGTCTTTTGCAACTATATAAAGCGTGACAGTATGATGCGAGTCTGCAAAGATATTATTACTATAAGGACCGCGGCTCAGGCACTGAATATCTAAACCGGCTTTTTGCAAACACAAACGTCTGGCGGCCTGCTCTACCGTTTCACCTCTTTGCAAGTAACCACCCGGGCACTGCCAGCTTGCAAACTGCTCATTCTCAAAACGTCGACCGAGTAATATTTGTTCATTTTTAATGATAAGTGTTGCTACTGCTGATGTTACAGAGTCTCTTACTGACACAATTACGTCCGTCTTTTTTGGCTCGATATAAAACCTCATCTGAAGCCGCTATTAATTCAATTAATGTATCTTCACATTCACTGTCGATTTCATCAATCACTGAAACACCTATTGAAATCGTCAACCGGGGCAACACATCACCAGCAATATACCCATCATTATATTTTTTGAAATAATCAATATCTAACATCATCAAAAAAAGTGGCAATGACTCTCGTTTTGCGTGAACAGACTCCTGCTCAAACATGCTATTCATCCAACGACGATTATGTAAGCCCGTCAGAACGTCAATAGTTACATGGCGCATACATTCTTTTTTGTGTGCCCAGTGAATCAGCTATAACCACATTACTAAAGCGCATACGTAATGACATAATATGCAGCATGTCACTTGGTGAGATGTATTAATCATCTCCCAAAGCAGCTCCTGAGGAATTTCCATAACCTGCGCAGGCTCAGAAGTAATGACATAAGCAGAAGGTTTTTTACCTTCTATAGATAAACATTTCACCCACACAGTCACCTGGTTCGACCAGCGTTAACGGGGAGGCTTCATCCAGTTCGAGATACACCTCCTTACGACCTGAAATCATGACATATACATTCGTATTTTCTTCTTCAGGTGAAAGCAGTTGTTCACCTTTTTTCATTTCACGAAATGTGCAGCGCGAAATACACTCACTCAAACTACCTATTTCAACATTTCTAAACAGCTGTAATCGACCAGGCAATGTACTGGCATTTAGAAGCATTTTGTCATTTAATCCTTAATGTACTGATTCCAGTTCAGCGCTAAATACAGCAAGCCTGCTACGCTAATCGCGTCGGTTATTTCACCTTTCTGTATCATTTTAATTGCATTTTCAAATGGTAGCTTTTTTAGCTTTATGTCTTTTTCAGTATCTTCCAGCTGCTGCACTCCCTCACTTAATTCAGTCGCCAGAAAAACATAACCCTGCTCGTCTGTAATAGAATTTGATGGATGCAAGTGTAACAACTCGGTGATATTTGCTGTTTTTAATCCGGTTTCTTCTTCCAGTTCTCGCTCGGCCGTTTTAATTTTTTCTTCTTTTTTAGGCGAACCGCCCATGGGAATTTCCCATGACCACTGATTTAAAGTATATCGATACTGACCTACCAGCCAGGTATAACCTTGTTTATCAACCGGTATAATACCAACCGCCTGATTTTTAAAACTAACTTTGCCGTAAATTCCATTTGTACCACCCGGCGTTACAACCTGGTGCTCTTCAACCTTAATCCATGCATTGTTATACACCGGTTGCGTGCTCAGGGTTTTCCATGGGTTTTCTATTTCTGCAGCCTGTTTTTTATCAGACATATTTAATCCTGCTCTTCATCCGGCTCAAGACCTTTAGTATGTGTCTCATTTATACGGATTAATAATTAACGAAATGGAATTACACTCTCATCCAGATCACGAATAACCGATGTATAACGTAAATCACCTGTGTTCCAGCAATAGTCTCCTGATTCCATCTGTTTAAATACATGTTTCAGACTGGATTCAATTTCTTCTATAAAAGGCTTTGTCGCCCCCATTCCTTCTTCATCATATTCGATAGATGCACGCATATCTTCAACTTCATATAAAGCATCTTTCATCCATGGCACATATTCTTCAACGGTTCTAGCTCGACGCATGAATTACCTCATTATTTAAAACTGTGTTTATTTTTAATTGTGAAATTTCAGTCTTTTAAGCTACATGTTAACTATACCAAATTGAAAAACACTTGAGCTTATTATAGATATTTAATACCTTAATTAATCTAAATAAAACACAAACAGGTCACACAGTAGAGCCGCAACATACAAAGACTCACAATTATCCAATAACTTCAATGGCTTACAGCGTTTTTACACGGATATTAATCAGGTATTAATGACAATTTTGAGACTAATTAGCACTTAGACCGCTAAACAATGACTTAAATATATTACTTAAGCTGGACATGGGGAGCCCAAGGACAGCCCTCACATTAATACGAGAATATTTCGACGTTTTCTATTTTTTACAAAAAATCGTTTCTAGATAAACGGCTGGTTATAACTTTACTCTTTTTTAGGCTGGCGTTTAGGGCGGGTTTTATAATTCGTCACACTGGGCATAATCAGGTTATAAGGAAGCGCTTCGATTCCCCCATATACCTCTATTGCTTTCATCATTAAACCCGCGATATCTTCGACATTTTCAGCCGAACTGTCATCAAGCAACAACTTTTGCACCCCTAACATACCGCCGTTCTGAACCTTAATTTCCTTATTATGGGGTAACGGGCCATCTATATCTATTTTGAAAACAAACCGTGTCTGCTTACGCAAATGATCTAAAAAAGCTTTACAATTCAATTGCATAACGGTATCAGTGCAACCAACACCATGCCTGTCCGCAAGGCGAAAAATATGCTGATAAGCACACTGACACTTTAACGATAAGATGCCTTTTTCAAATACGCAGGGAGCACCATTAATTTGCTCATAAATCTGCCTGTAATTTTCTTCATCCATTGAATAAACCGGATATAAACCGAAACCTACTTCTCATGTTCCATAACGATCGGTTTATCTCTTGTCTCCATGAGCATTTCTTCTGCTGCTAGCTGGTTATCAGCAAACATCACTTTAATTTCAGCGACATCAGTTTCCGCCTGCCCTGCTCGCGCTTCACGGGCAAAAGTCTTTGCTTCCTTAAACTTCTCGAAGGTCTTAATCAATTCAAGCTGCTTTATCATAACCAGCTCAGCTGTCTCAATTTTATAAACGTAATAAGGCATATATACTCACAATAACTTAGTAATTTCGTCAGGTATTATATCAAATACTAATATAAGGGGTAAAATATCTTGCTTAAAAGGTTATAATTTCACTATACACGTCGTGAGCGCCATAATGCATTTTCACGACCACGCACTGACAGCACGGTGTGCCTGTGCTTTATTAATAACAGAGAATTTTATGGAAACTGATTTAAAAAAAGAACTCGATGTACTGGTTGTCTTACGCAAAGTAATTTCTAGCATGGTACGTGAGATCACCCCTGATCCAGGTATGAAACACCCCCTAAGTGACGCCACTGTTGAAGATGTACGTCAGGGTTTTATCCTGATTGCCGCTCGTGAACGGGAAATTTCAGAGTTATTAGGCAAACCGAGTCTTCACCGACCCATGTACAAGGACGAAAAACCAAAAACGAATGTGGTAAAAATGCACGGTTTAAAATCATCCAACGATGAAGATTAACAAGGGCCGTCACATCTAACCTCTATACTTATAGTTGAGCCTATAATATAAGGACACATTTTTTGTATAAACATCCCACCAAAGGGGATGTCTGGGGAGGGGTTTCTGCATCCGCCGTGATGTTACCTCAGGCAACCGCCTTTGGCATTGCCCTTTGGGCTCCCTATACTCAAAATCCGGCAACTGGCGCGATGACGGGCCTTATTACGGCTATCGCCCTGTGTTTTTTCTCAGGCCTGAGCCGTGGCACAAGTGGCATGGTCAGCTCACCAACAGGGCCCACAATGGTGCTTGTAGCAGGTGCTTTAGCCAGCCTTTATTCACGGGGTTTTTCTACCAGCGAATTATTTTTAAATATCGCCATCATGCTGTTCTTAAGTGGTTTTATTCAGATCTTAATCGGCCTGTTTAATGGCGGCCGACTAATCAAGTTTATTCCCTACCCTGTTGTCGCCGGCTTTATGACGGGCTCGGCGCTTTTGATGATTAACTCACAGGTGGTTATGCTGGACTTATTAACTCTGAGCACTCAGACGTTAAATAATATTCTTCACGATGCATTATGGATTCCCTGGTTAACCGCATTATCAACTTTTCTGGCAATTTCTATATTACCGAAAATATTTCCCGCTATACCGGGAACCGTTTCCGGGTTAATAAGCGGTACGCTCATTTTTCATTTATTGAATAAATTTAATTCTTCCAGTTATTCCACAGAATGGGTAGTCGGACGCCTGCCAGATATTTCCAGCATTCAACTAATCAATCCTTCATCTTTTGAGCATGTTCCCTGGTTGCTTCTATTACCCATTAGTTTTGCACTCGCCGTTTTGTCTTCACTGGACAGCCTGCTGACCTCTGTTGTTGCTGATGTCGCCACAACCAGTCGGCACAATGCAAAACGAGAACTCACCGGGCAGGGAGCAGGGCAAATGGTCGCCGCATTATTTGGGGGTATAGCAGGTGCAGGCACCACCGGTGCAAGTATTGTTGCTATAAAATCTGGCGGGCGTCACTGGGCAGCTTTTTTTAGCGCATTAACTTTTGTCTTAATAATTATCTTGCTTGGCCCTATAGCTGCCTTACTGCCTATTAGCGTTCTCGCGGGCATAATATTACATGTTGCAATTATGGGTATGCTGGAAAGAGATATTTTATTGTGGTTAAGAAACCCTCGCAATCGCATGGATGCAATGACAGCCCTTCTTGTAACGGGTGTTACAGTTACCTATGACCTGATGGTTGCTGTTGGCATTGGCCTGATTTTAGCCACCTTTCAGTTTGTACGCGCGCAAATTCTTTCCCCGGTAGTACATCGCCGTTCAACAATTGCACAACACCCTTCATTACGCAGACGTAATAAAGAACACCGCAACCTGTTAAAAGAACACGCAGATACTATTTTAATTTATGAACTAAAAGGCAATTTATTTTTTGGCACTGTTGATAAACTTTTTGAAGAGTTCAACTCTGACTTACATCATCCAGTACAGATCATTCTTGATATGGCTCGAGTTCAACAGGTAGATTTAACCGCAGTCAAAATGTTACAACAAATGGCTGATCGCTTACATAAAGTTAACGGCGAACTTATTTTTACCAATGTAAGAAAAGGCAAAGGACTTAATAAAAAAGTTGCAAAAACATTACGTCAGATCAGCCCCCATCACAGTGGGAATTATCCTGTACATACTTTTATCGATGCCGATGAAGCCATTGAATACGCCGAGAACAAACTCCTTGAATCAATAGGAGTAAAACCAGGAACCTCTACTAAAATAGAGCTCAGAGACAGCGAGCTCTGTCATGGCTTTGATGAAATCACCCTTAAAACGCTACAAAAAAATATGAAATCGGTCACTCTAAAGTCAGGTGACACACTATTTAAAACAGGTGATATATCCACAGAATTGTTTGTAGTACTTGAAGGTGAGATAGATATTCTTTTACCCTATGACAAAAATATATATAAACGTCTCGCCAAATTTGGCCCTGGTGCATTTTTTGGAGAAATTGTATTTTTAAAATCCGGCCCGAGAACAGCGGATGCAAAGGCTATTATAGACACAGAATTATTAATGCTCGATGGAAATGCTTTTGAACAGTTAAAAACACAAAACCCGCAGGCTGCAATCAAGTTAGTTTTAAGACTGGCAACGGAATTAAGTGATCGTTTAAGATGGACAGACACAGAATTACGACGACTGTCAGATTAATATTCAGTCGCAAGCCAGTTGTAAATTACACTTACTCGTGACTTGCGACTTAATTTTAATTCACCGGCAATCTGTCACGCAGCGCATCACGATCAAACCACCATTGCCCATTAGCAATTGCATCAATCACTGTTCCCATCATAGGTAAGAACTTTTCTGGATCATTCAAATTCATTTTTTCCATCCAGAAATCCAGTTTCTCCTGGCTCTTCACATCTGAATGGCGCTGTGCAACTTTAGTGATCATATTTTTTGTTAAAAAAGACAAACTGTCGTGTTTCTCATCGGATGCACGTATACCAACAATATAATGCGCTGTTGCTGCTGCTACCGCCGCACCGTCAGAATCATTTGGTGTTTCATCAATGATATTACTCATCATACCAATTGTATATTCTGGATCTACCGGATAAGTGACAGACAACCAGACACCGTGAATCAATGCCTGTATAGATGCAGGTTGCTCGGTTTGATACATAATGTCACAGGCTTCAATTGCACTGGCCCAGTCTTCGGCTTCAACGAACACATCAAACGCTGCTCTGGATTCATTCCAGGCATTTTCATTCTGCTCCAGTCCCAGTTGCGTATTGGCTATATCCATCTTAACTTTTGCCACATCCAGAGGGTCTGCATCCCTGGATAACTGAGATAGTTCAAACTGGTGGTTTTTTAATTGTTCTTCCAGATAAGCTCTCGCCTCTTCATCTGTAGATGACTCTAATATACCGCTTTCTGGTCTTAGTCCTGGATCTTTCATATGTCTGTACTCTATAAATTACAACTAATGTTCAATATGGGGTTAAATTACTATTTTACTAGGCCTGATAGCGGCCCTGATAGCGGTACCGATACCGGGCCCGCTGTAAGCTCAGCGACAACGGCCCAGTAATTATACTGGCTGCTGATTAGTCGCTTCCATCAAATTCGCTATATCCTGCAGGCGCTGTTGAGCGTTGAGTACTCGCTCATTCGTCTCATCCAGGCCTTTTAAAAGCTCAACACCCTGCTGATAAACCATCAACTGTTGCTGCGGGTCAAATAACTGAACCGCCAGTATAACGGTTTCAGCAGGTTCACTTAACAAACACGGCACCATTAAAGCCTCATCAATAAGACTTTCCGGTGACAGTAAGTCTGCAATAAAAGGATGCTCCAGCAGAGCAAAGTGCGCCTGTCTGGCCTGCTCTTCCATTTCAAGTTTGGAGATACCAGTGGCGTCATTTGCTACCGCTTTCCACATACTTTGCATCATCATACTTAACAGGCGTTTGATCATTTCACGAATCTCTGCCTGATCGCCGGCCAGACCGGCACTTTTTTCGTAAGTCTTATCTAGCGACTCTTTTAACTTAAGCACTAACTCAACGTCGGCACTGGGCTCTAACTCAGTAACCTGTTTCACAAGATCACGGAACTCCTGCATAAACATTTCAACTTCAGCGGCGTCTTCACGACGAGCATCCTGAATATCAAAGGGCTCTATACTGGTTTCGCCAAATAATGGGTTATTAAACTGGCGTCTCAATAGACGCTCACGAGAACCGGGCTTCTTTGAAAACAATAACTCTATACTCATGCAAGCTGCTCCTGGCTCTTATCTAACACATCACTTATCGCCGATTCTTCAATTGGAAAGACCAGTGTTGAATAAATATCATATACTGCCAATAAACGCTCCAGCTGAGGCCGCTGCTCTTTTTCGTAAAACACAATAACTTTACAATCAGGTAACTGCTGCATCGTCGCCATTAAGGTTTCCAGACTGCTGGTGCGGTCACGAAAGTCTGACTGAAAATTAAATTCCGCAACCACAATTGCCGGTTTAATTTTCTTCAGCAATTTAGTCGCTTTACGCATACTATCCACTTTCTCCACGGCATAACCTTTCTGCTTATAAAGGGAGCTAAAATCTGGATATCCGCCAATTTCGACAATAGACAGTAGTTGAGGTGTAACCACGATTAAGTATCTGCGATATAAAAATCGGGATTATACCATAGTATATTAGTCAGGTATTATATGTATGCTGCTATTTAACAAAAAGGAGCCTTCATTAAGCAATACAAACCCAACTGTTTTTATTTAAACTCTATATTAAACAATTAGTTATATTAAATAAAAATTATTATGATTTACTATTTAGTAAAAAACTCAACATATAAACAGCCTGAGCTGTCGCATGAAAATCACTTTTTTCACGCCCTAAAGAGAGCACTCTCGGGCTAAACCCTAAAGATCTGCCAGTATCTGAACCTATTAGAGACACGAAATTCCCCCAGCCCCCGTCCTCCAGCTGATGATCTAATACCTGCTGTATCCAGACAGGTTCCACACTGTCTTGTGCACCTGTAATAAGCAACATCAGGACACGCTGCAAATAAACATCAACAACACGAATATCCCAGACTAGCTGAGTCAAAATATCCCTTTGCAGCGACTGACTGACTTCATCAATATTCTTCAGAAAACCACATTGTTTTTCAAATATAAAATTGATACCCATCAGTTGATGTGTGGTACAGGCAGGGCGATAGAAGTAATCTGCCTGGTGACAAAAATCCACTGTATTTTGCTGCGCGACAATGGGCAACTCCCTTTCAATACCTGATGCACAATTTAAAGCATAAATAAAATGCTGATTGTAATAAGGCAGTCCCTGAACAGAATAAGCGCTTAAATGCTGACGCTGCTGGCCGTCAAACAAGGGTGCCCAAACGCTATCTTGAATTTGTCGATTTCGCTGATAATATTTTTCTAATAAACCGGCTATTCGTTCATCATGTGAAATGTTAAATGTTTCAAACAACATCCACCACAACATAGGATTAACATCAGATAAAATTTGACGCTCATTATTAATCAACCATTGAACCGATTTTTCCAGCTGCTGTTGCATCTGTTTTTCTTCTGGAAAATCAATATCACGGTTATTTTGATAAACGCCATATAAATAAGCTAATAATATTAAACATGTCGGTATTGCGATGAGAACAATTATTTTTTTAAACATTTTATATTTTTCGATTTATTCTTTTAAATGGGTTTTAGTATTTTCTTTCAAGCCCGATAAAAACACCTCAAACAACTGCAACACCATAGCCCGCAATAATGTCTGACGCCCCGCCCATGATGCGTCTTTCGCCTGAGTTTGAAACTGAACTTTCAACTTACCCGATGATACCATTATGGCCAACCCCTGAATCATAGACATAGTGCTTAATGCCAGTGTCATGGGGTCCCCCCCTATAAAAACCTTTAATCGCTGACCATTTTGAATAATACTCACCAGGCTCTGCATTGCGTCATCCGCCGCCAGTTTTAAGTTACCACCACAATCCTGGGGCTGGATATGCCCACCAAACATTAACTGAAACAAATTGGGTTGATCTGCAGCCATACTAATAACATGCATCGCACTTTCAAATATCTGGCCTTCAGGATCATTAGCAAACTCGAGTTCCAGTCGGGTATAACGGGCTTTTAAACGACGAAAGCCATCTTCCGCCATGGCCTCTAATAACTGTTGTTTGTTGCGAAAATGGCGATAAGGCGCATTATGACCCACACCTATTGTGCGCGCAATTTCACGCAAACTAATACCTGCCACACCCTTCTGATTTAGAAACTCTATTCCAGTGCTGACCAGTGAGCTTCTTAAATTTCCATGGTGATAATTCGCCTGCTCCACAATCTACTACCAAATCTAATTGACAAGTAACAATACTATCATTAAATTGATGATGTGGGCAGTGTCCACATGCATGATTTATTATCCACACACCACTAAAATAACACCCGATCAAGCCTGTTTCTCAGCTTGAAAATATTCTGGGAGACCAAGATGGTAACTAATGACTTAATTAATCGTATTTGCAACGCCCATGGTGGTATCGAGCGCTGGCTAATGGTTGAATCGATTCAACTGCAGCTAGATATTTTTGGCCCCATTCTGCTCACAAAATTTAAATCTCCCTGGTTATCTAATATCACGGCTAACATTTTTACCGATAAACCCTATGTGAGCCTTCACAATTTTCCGGAAGAGGGGCAAACAGGTATTTTTGATGGTTTTGATGTTTATATCTTCAACGCCCAGGACAAAATTTACTGCGAAAGAAACTATCGCAATTGTGACGAACTAAAAAACAAGGCCCGCTTACACTGGGATCACCTTGATCTGATTTATTTTCTTGGTTACGCATTATGGAACTACAACTGCAGCCCGTTTATCTTTCAAAACAAAGGTTTTGAATGCCAGCAGGGTGAAGATTTTCTGCAAGGTGATGGTAGCGTACTGAGTACGTTAAATGCACGATACCCCAGCCATATTCCAACACACTGTAAACAGCAGGTCTTTTATTTTGACCAGAAAGGTCTTTTAAAACGTCAGGATTACACTGCGCATATTACTAACCCTCTGGCTATTGGTAGCCACATTTGTGATGACCACAAAACCATCGACGGGCTTGTCTTTCCAACTCACCGAAGCGTATTCCCGCGGCTGTGGAATGGCAAACCTCTCACAGCCATCAAAGTCATGGACAGCCGTTTCAAAAACATACTCATAAACTGGCGTCAGCCAGTCACAACATAGTTACACTATTCAATAACGGGCGCTTCATTACAACCAAACAGTGAGACACAACAATATAAGCTACAGGTAAAAATAATTAATACCCATAAAAACACTGTGTTAAGCTTCATGAATACTTGAAAACATAATATCAAGATGAATAAAACACTTAGATTTTTCAGCCTTATATGGATCATACTTCAACTCGGTGCCTGCTCTATGGCGGAGCTCACCGTTAAGGCATCTATGCCAATGATTGAAGGCGGCATGCTTGCTTTGAATCGCGAGCCTGACCTGCAATTGGCAGAAGCCGCCATGCCTTCCAATATTGAACTTATGGAAGGTATGATCATAAATGCCCCCAATAATGAAGATTTACGCAATTATGCTGCTCAGGCTTACTACGGGTATGCCTATGGGTTTGTTGAAGACGAAAACCCTCAACGTGCCGCAAATTTTTATAAACGGGGATTAAATCACGCGCTTTTTAATTTACAGAAAAGTGGCTTAAGTCATAACATCTTATCCGGTGATCTGAATACCTTACAGAACAAACTCAAGTCATTTGACAAAGATGAACTAGCCCCCCTGTTCTGGGCTGCATCTAACTGGGCTAAATGGATTAATCTCAACCGGGACAAAGCAGAAGCTATTGCCGATTTACCTAAAACCGTCATGTTAATGCAACGAGTTATTGATATTGATGAAGGTTTTTATATGGCTGGGCCACATATCTTTTTTGCTGTCTATTATGGGAGCCGGTCACCCTTACTTGGAGGTGATTTCGATTTATCCAGCCAGCATTTTGATAAAGCCCGAAAAATGAATAATAACCAACTGTTAATAGTTGATTTATTACAGGCGGAGTATCTTGATCGTCAAAAATTTGATCAGACCTCTTTTCATAAACGACTAAGTGATATTATAAATAACCCAAGCCAGTCAAACCCTGATATTTTATTAATTAACAATATCGCAAAACGCAAAGCTAAAAGATTACTCGAAAAGGAATCAAAATGGTTTTAAAAACCGGGTTCATTATAAAAACACCTGTACTTTACAAAATTTTAATTCTTAGTTTATTACTCGCTCCCGCAGCATATGCCGAAAAAACCTACACCTTAAAATTTGCATCTCTAATACCCGCTGACACCGCATGGATGAAAAACATCGAAAACTGGTCAAATGAACTTGAAACCAAAAGTAACGGACAGCTAAAAATAAAAATATATCCCGGCGGTGTAATGGGAGATGAACCTGATGTTTTACGAAAAATTCGCAGCCGTCAACTGCAAGGGGCTTTTTTTACCGGTTATGGTATTGGTCGAATTTATTCACCTGCGCGGGTACTTGAAATGCCCTTTCTTTTTCAAAACACAGACGAATCAGACTATGTTCGAAAAAGAATCATGCCCGATATTGAAC
>JAPHRB010000143.1 GCA_026197015.1 Gammaproteobacteria bacterium
AATATGGGTAGAGCCTATGTTCAGGGTTATAGCGTCAAAAAAGACTATAAAAAAGGTGTACAGCATTTTCATAAAGCCGCAGAAAATGGCCATGGTAAGGCTCAAATGGATCTTGGCGTTGCATACTACACTGGAAGAGGTGTTGCACCTGACTCCGCTATTGCTTACGCCTGGTTTTATGTTGCAGCAGCAGGTAATGTTAAAGATGCCCGTAAAACAAAAAACACACTGTATAAGAAACTCATTGCTGAAGATAAAAAGTCAGCCGTTAGTTTAGCAACTGAATATAAACGAAAATACTTTAAACGGTCTAAATATTAGCTAATAACAGCCTCTACCTTACCTTTCATCGGTTTAGGCCTTATTTGTGAGATTATTCACGCTAATTTTAACTAGATTAACTAAACTATTGATAGTACTTAAATTATCTTCTCGTTAACGAAACGGATTTATGCAAGAACAAACACAACAAGCACGCGCTTTACTGTCTGTTATTCGTAATAGTCTGTGGTTACCTTTACTGGTGCTGCCGGGCCTGTTTTCTACAAGTTACGCGTCTGCAAATCTTGACCTGCTCAATCTATCAAGCAGCCAGAACAGCCAGCAAAATATAAAACTAGCTCAACAACGTAAGCTCTATCAGGAAGCCCAAAAGGCTTACAAAAAACGTCTTTACCATCGTTTCAGAAAACTTTCTGCTAAGTTAAAAGATTATCCACTGCAGCCTTATCTAGAATACAAAGCACTAATGTATGAACCTGCTGCACTTAGTAACAATCAAATACATAATTTTTTACAGGAAAACGATGATACGGTCATTGGCAACCGGTTTCGCAGCGCACTAATCAAACACGCCGCACGCTCACAAAACTGGCAAAGATTGATTGATATTTATCGGCCCAATTACGGCACGTCTGCCCAGTGCCAATATTTAAATGCGTTATTAAAAACCAAGCAAAAAAGCATCGCTTATCCTAAAATTGAAAACCTCTGGCTTTCTGCAAACTCGTTGCCAAAGAGCTGTGACACGGTATTTAATCAATGGACAAAAGAAGGCCATAAAACACCTCAGATAATCTGGCAACGTTTTACTCTGGCAATGTCGATTAATAATAAACGCCTCGCCGCATACCTGATTAAATCACTGCCGGAAAAAGATGCGATTATAGCCAGGAAATGGTTAAAAATTCATAAAAAACCGGAACTTGTGAATACTGCTGAAATGCTAAATATTCAACACCCGGATAAAAGCGCCATATTGCAACACGGCTTAAAACGCTTAAGTTACAGAGACATAACTCAGGCCATCACACTATTTCATGAGCTTAAGCAGAACACATTCAATGAACAGCAAAATGCCGAACTAATACGCCATTTTGGTTTACGCCTGGCACGTGAACACATGCCTGACGCGGCAATCTGGCTTGCTCGCATCCCTGACAGCCACGTAGACAAAGCGGTTAAAGAGTGGCGAATTCGCACCGCAATTCGTCAGGGTGACTGGGATCTTGTGCTTAACAGCATCGCTCAGCTTGAAACTGATAAACAGGCAGACTACCGCTGGCAGTACTGGTGGGCATACGCGAATGAACAACTTGGTAATATTGACGATGCATCAGGCATTTACCAATATCTCGCTAATAAACGCAGTTATTATGGTTTTCTAGCCGCAGACCACTTAAATCAGCCATATGCTTTTGAAGACAAACCAGTGGAACCCACTGTTGATGTTATTAATATTGTGTCTCAGCAACCCGAAACACTTCGTGCCCGCGAGTTCTACATCATGGGAGAAATTATACCTGCCAGACGTGAATGGCATAAACTTATCTCAAACCTCGATACCGAACAAAAATTAGCGGCATCAAAAATTGCACAGGCCTGGAACTGGCATGACCGGGCTATTGTTACCATGGGTAAAACGCGTTATCGCGACGATATTGAATTACGCTTCCCGCTTCATCTCGATAAAAAGGTCTTTAGCTGGTCCAAGCAACGTAAAATCGAAGCCGCCTGGACATATGCCATCATTCGCCGAGAAAGCGCCTTTATGTCTGATGCACGCTCATCGGTAGGTGCTATGGGACTAATGCAATTAATGCCCAATACAGCCCGACAGATAGCAAGACAATTAAAGATCCGTTACCGTGGCCGCCATAGCCTGTTAACCAGCAATACAAATATTAGACTGGGAACAGGTTATCTTGAACGTATGTTAAATAAACTTGATCAACAGCAGGTTTTAGCAACAGCAGCTTATAACGCTGGACCACATCGGGTAGAAAAATGGCTTCCCGAACACCACAAAATGGATGCTATTCGCTGGATTGAGACCATCCCCTTTAGCGAAACTCGTGAATATGTGAGTAATGTTTTAGCCTATATGGCCATTTATGAACACCGAATGGATAAACAAATTACACGTTTAAGCCATCGCATGCCACCAATTCCCGCGAGAAACCCTCAACTACCCGCAGTCGCCATTACAGAGGCTGTGACACCTGTCATTTTACCAACACCGCCAAATCAGTCCCATATCAAAAATTTAAACGACCCTTCTTAAACACTATTTTTTCTATATAAAACATTAAGATACTTGCATTACTTAATGCTTTAGTCTAAGTTTTATATATGTCTTCATGTTATTCATTCTTAATACCACTGGCTTAATCTCTCCAAAAAGCACCATTTATAAGTTTTTTATATAAATAACATGAAGTTACTTGCATTACTTAATAAATTAGTCTAACTTTAGGTTGTAGGTGCCTGATATTGCTAAATGGATAGATAACACTAACTATTTCGTACAGACTAAACCTCATTCTCATTCGTGATTTTTGGAGAAATAAAATGAATAATGAAAAAAAATTAAGTATCGGTGATCGTGTTCGCATTAAAAGCACTGGTCAGGAAGTAACTGTTGACCAGGTTAGCGCATATGGATTTAGTGTCATTAAGTTTAATTCCGGTGGCACTTATCGCTTTTTGAATCACAAACTAGAAAAACCTGCTACCACACAAGTTGCCTATAACGCTTAAACTTGTAAATTTGAATTGCTCTCCAGGGAAGGGGCAAACTCAAGAAGTGGGAACATCTGTCGATAATATAAGGTAGGGAGAGCAATATCTGTCACCATTATGTCGAATATTCCACTAATACAGCAGAACCGGATAGCGGCTTCACCTCAGCTTAGACGAGCCAATAAGGTTATTTCAAGCGAGCAATCAGGTGAAGCGCAACCAAAGGTGCAACGGCGCTTAGAACGCCGCAAGAACCAGAATCGCCGAAAAAAACAGGTAAATATTCGTTTTGATCGACGCCTACGGGGAAACCACCGTAGAAACCACCTGTCAATACAACAATCCGCTGCAGATAACGACGTTTTAAGTGATAATGTAGGTAGACACATTAACACAACCGCATAAAACAGGTCATCTAGTACACATGAAAAAATCCACCTCAATACTTGTGAAAGTAACAATTTTCGGCCTCATAACTGCATTAGGCATCATTTATGTTTTCAACCGCTCTTCGGTAGACAGCATAAGCACTTATGAAAAACAGGAAATGGTAAAACCCAATCGCGAGAAATCTGTCATCGATCAGTTTTTTTCAGACGATGATAATAAACGTAAAAATTCCGCTGAAGATGATGACATCTCATTAATGGGCACTTCCGGGCGATACGATGAAGTTCGCATCGGTGGCAGTAGCGAGTAATAGGTAAACTTACTTAATACGATTTTGAATTAAATTTTCTATTAGTGGCGCACAAATAATATCCAGCGCATGTTGTAGCTGTCCACCCGGAATAACTAAACTCCTACCCCTTGATACAAACGAGCCATTAATACGCTGTAAATACTCATCTATATTATGTTTAGACGGGTCCTTAAAACTAATAACTATAATACTTTCTTTTTCAGTTGGAACCGCTTGCAAATCAAATGGATTAGATGTATCAACAACTGGCATGCGTTGAAAATTTATATCTGTAACAGAAAACTGCGGCACTATAAAATGAATATAATCCTGAAGCTGATCCAGAATATTCGCCGTTACCTGCTCTGCTGATTGTTTATAATTGATACGATCATGATTAATTCGTTGTATCCATTCAAGATTAATAGCCGGAACAACACCTATCAATAGATCAACATATTGAGCCGCGTTAACACCATCTGTTTTAGCGCTACGCCTATCTTTTGTAACTACTTCTGTATTGTCAGATTTTCGCCTGGTCCACGTTTCCGCAACCACACCACCATGCATGCCCTCATAAAACAGACAATCTGTTTCACTCGGGCCTTGTTGCCACTCTGTAAACTCACCTGGAGGAACATCATATAAATGCTGGTTTTCAGTTGTTACTTTAAAACGAATATCGCAATTTCCATTTTTTGAGTAACTACTAAAACAATCCTGAAGTTTAGAGAAGTCGTTTAAATCTGGCCCATAACTACTAAGATGTTTTCCATCTGTTAGCATCTTAGTAATATAACGCTTACTTTCAGATTCGTTATAACGTAGAAAACCATCACCTTGCACAAAAGCTGCATTGATTTTTTGTCTGAAAAATATTTCTTTAAAAGCCTGCTGCACTACAGTTGTTCCAGCGCCGCTGGCACCGGTTACAGCAATAATCGGATGTTGCTCTGACATTTTCGGTCTCCACTATTACAGTATTTTATAATGCCCGGCGATGACAATACAACATTCTTAGCTTTTTCTTACTAATTTCCCCAGATACTGAAATAGATAATAAACAGGGCGAGCACCACAATTAAAAACTGCGGGCTGGAAACCGTTTTACAGAATCGACACATCTTGGCCATTAACTATTTTTAAATACTGCTTGCCAGCTTTCCAGATCAGTTATTGTATCTGAACGCTCACGTAACACTACACCAATCTGATAATACTCACTTACCTCCATTTCTTTGCACCAACGTACATTTCCAGTGAGGAAATATTTCTTTTTACTGTCTTTTAATGTTACCCAAACATCGAGAACACTATCCAGCTTGATCTGTTGATTAAGCTCAATTCTCAAACCAGAAGCAGATACATCAATAGTAGAACCACATAACGTTTTGCCCAATAACCCTGGATTCTCAGATGAGAAAACAATTTTCATATCGAGCGCTTCATTTAACTCATAACGTATTGCATTTCGACGTTCCTGAACTTTATTTATATTATCCACGAAATGACCTCTTATTGTTCCCTGAGCGCTGTAAACGGGTGCTCTGTTTTAAAATTTAAATTGACCTGTTTATACAGGCTTGAACAGATAATTATAGAAGCTGAAAAATGATTCTGCTGGCAAAATACGATTTATATTACTCATAAAAATAGTCTTATCAGCATATTCAAATATTATTTATACCGCCGATCTCGATTTAAAGCCAAAATGACGTTTAATATCTTCAAGAATATAATAACTGGCCGGAACCAGTAATAAACTGACAACAGTCGCAAACATCACACCAAATGCCAATGAAACCGCCATAGGGATAAGGAACTGGGCTTGCACACTACGCTCCATCATTAGAGGCGTTAAACCTGCAAACGTAGTTAACGAAGTTAAAACAATAGGCCTGAATCTGGCTGCTCCCGCATCACGAATAGCCCGCGTTAATTCAACTCCCGCTTCTCGTTTACGATTAATATAATCAACCAGCACCAGATTATCGTTCACCACTACACCGGCAACGGCAATCATACCGCTCAGAGATAAAAGACTAATATCCAGGCCTAATAACATATGCCCCAATAACGCACCAATTAAGCCAAATGGAATTGCACTCATCACCATCAACGGTTGTGAATATGATTTAAACGGAATTGCCATTAATGCATAAATGCCAATTAATGCCAGTATAAACCCTCGTATCATCGCACTTACCATTTCTTGCTGGTCTTTCTGGCTACCGGATTTACTCCACTTCACACCAACAAACTGTTTTTCTAAACTACTCAGAAAGTCTTTATTAATGCTTTCATTAATTTGCGCTGGTACCGCTAAACTTTGATCTACGCGCGCGCTTACACTAATGACACGTTTTCTATCAATACGTAAAATTTCAGACGGACTTGATGTATATTCAATATCAGCCACCTCACTTAACGGTACATCCACGCCATTATTTAAATGTATAAACATAGTTTCTAGAAAATACACAGACTGGCGCTGACCTTTCGGGTATCGTACAAAAACCCTTACATCATCTCTGCCTCTTTGAATACGCTGCACTTCTTCGCCATAAAAGGCCTGTCTTACCTGACGCGCGAGTAACTTTGCATTAATCCCTAAAAATTCTGCTTCGGGTTTAAGGTGTAAACGTATTTCTTTTTTACCTGCTTCATAACTATCCTGAATATCATAAACACCACTATACTGCTGTAACTTCTTTTTGAGTGCTTTTGCAGCACTAGATAATTCACTCTCATCTCGACCGGTTAAATCAATGCTAATTTCTGGCCCTGAATCCCTTAAGTTAGATTGAAATGTAAGCTGCGTTGCAGCAGGAATTTTTCCTACGGCCTGCCGCCATAAACGTAGAATTTCGGTACTTTCTACCTGCCTGTCTTCTGAGGCACGTAACGATATAGACACCTCACCTACATGGTCACCTTTTTTACCACTGTGATTCATTGCCTGCAAACCAACGGTTGAAATTATATTTTCAATTTGATCTTCGCCAGTGCGTAGTTTCAACTGCTTTTTCAATTGCAATGCGGCTGATTCAATTCTTTCAACTGCGAGTTCAGTTTTATCAACCGGTGTACCCTGTGAAAAACTGATGCTGGCTATTGCAATATCCCCTTCAACTTTTGGAAAAAACAACAGGTGTATCCAGCCAGCATATAATATGACTACAAATACTATAAATGCACCTACAAACACCGACAATGTGACATATCGAAAATGTAAAACTTTCAATAAGACCGGACGATAATTATTTTCTATTACATTTTCTAACCAATCTGAAAAACCACTTTGTAAACGAGAAAATCGACTTTCCTTTCTTTCATGGGTTTTAATTGTTGATAAATGCGCGGGTAAAACAAACAGGCATTCTGCCAGAGAAAAGAGTAACGTTAATATAACAACCTGAGGAATCACCATCCATAAACGACCTTCAGCTCCGGGCAAAAATAATATAGGCATAAAGGCAACTACACTGGTTAATACCGCAAATATAACGGGTTTAGAAACCTCCTGCGCACCTTCAATCGCGCCCTTTAAACCAAGATTACCCTTTAGATGGTTTTTATGAATATTTTCACCAACCACAATAGCATCATCAACCACTATACCTAACACCAGTATAAAGCCAAACATAGAAATCATATTGATAGAGCCATCAACATGAGGCAGTAACCAGAAGGCCCCCATAAAAGAAATAGGAATGCCAAGGCTAACCCAAAATGCTAAACGTAACCTTAAGAATAAAACCAGAATTAAGAAGACTAATAACAAACCCGTCAATGCATTTTTAATGAGCAAATACATACGGCTTTTAAAATAACTGGATTTATCCTGCCATATATTTAATGAAACACCTTCGGGCAACTGTGGTGATTTATTCTTTATATAATCTTTTATGCTATCGGAAATTTGCAGAATATTTTGTTCACCAACACGGTAAACTGTAATTAACAAACCGGGATTGCCGTTAAACTCACCTTTAAACTCTACGTCTTCAAAGCCATCTACGATTGCAGCAACATCCACCAGTTTAATCGAACTGCCATCCTGATTTGCACGTAATGTTAACTGTTCATAATCATCACCGGTATAGGCCTGTGCCTGTGTGCGTAACAGGACATCACCGCCAGGTGTTTTCAAATGCCCTGCTGGCAAATCCAGTGAAGATGATCTTACCGCTTCTGCCACCTCATCAAAATTCAAATCAAATTCATGTAAACTGGTTTCCGATAATTCAATCGACACTTCATAGTTTCTTGCATTAATCAAATCAACCTGGGTGATGCCTTTTATTTCTGTTAATTCATCACGTACTGATTCAGCAATATTTTTTAACGTAAACTCATCAACATCACCTGACACAACAACACTTGCAACACTGCTTTTAATACTGATTTCACGAATCTGTGGCCGTTCCGCCTGTTCTGGAAATGTTGAAATAGTATCAATACGTGACTTAATTTCATCCATACGCTCACGCGCATCATATTCAGCTTCAATACTAGCTGTTACATTACATACCCCTTCAGCTGCACGGCTTGTTAATTTTCGAATACCTTCAATATCAAATATTGATTCTTCTATACGAATACAAACTGTTTTTTCAACTTCCTGAGGAGAGGCGCCAGGAAAAACCACACTAATACTGACTTGATCTAATGAAATATTTGGAATGAGTTCTTTGCGCGTTGCCTGTAATGAGAACAGACCGGCAACAACTATAAGTAACATAGTTAGATTGGCTGCGACCTGATTCTCGGCAAACCAGGCTATCAACTTATTCATGTGAACTTATATCTTCTGATTGGTTTACTGAAGAAATTAACTGTGGTGACAATTTCATGCCCGGCAACGGGTAATCAATTGCATTTATTATAATTTTGTCACCTTGCTGTATTCCAGACTTTATATACACATACTTTCTATCTTTACTAAGAATTTCTACTTGTCTCTTTTGCAACTGGTTTAACTCATCCAGTAACCATATTTGACCGCCATAACGCAATGCCTTACGTGGCAATTTAATAATTTCTTTATCCAGTCCTGTCAGTTCAGCTTTAACAAACATTCCCGGTGTTAACGGCGGACGATCTGCAAATAAATCATCTTCCTCGTATGGGGACTCAACTTCGGCCACTAGATAAAGCAGACGGTTACGTGCATCCAGCTCACCTTCGGTATGACTTAAGCTGGCTTTCCACTGATATTTTTTCGATGCGGATTCAGAAATTAAATTTATTTTCATGTCATTGACAAGATGTTCGTTATTACGCAATTTAATACCTAATAGTTTCGTCTTTTGTAAACTAAGAGGCAGACGCACAATGACTGATTCAGTTGAATAAATATCAGCCAGTAATGTGCCAGAACTGACGAACTGATCAATATCGACCTGTTTATTAACAACACGCCCATCAAAAGGCGCTGTTACATTGGTTCGCAACATTTGTAATCTGGCAATTTCAAGGTCCGCCTGTGCAGCCTGCAAGTTTGCTTTTGCCTCTGCTAACTGAGGTTCACGAAGTGCATAAGATGTAGATTTAGATGGATCACGCCCAATTTGTTGTAAATCATATCTGGCCTGCCCGGCTTCTGTTTCTACTCGTACCAACTGTTGCTGAGCAGCAGCCACTATGGCTTTAGCCCTGCTCATAGCCAAACGATAATCTGTATCATCAATACTTAATAACAAATCACCTTTTTTAAAAAAGCCACCATTAATTTTTAACTTTGCCATATGCGTGATACGACCATTAACCTGAGCCACCAGTTTAATATATGTTTTTGCCGTAACACTACCCTGAGAAAAAACCGGTACCGCAACAGATTTTATGTTTGCTACAACATACTCTGCCAGGGGGTACTCTTCTTTGCTTATTTTTTTTTCAGCTACAGGTTTAAAAACATAAAGCGCGAATGATATGCCAATAGCAACAATAAAAATAACAAGCACAATCGGCCATTGCGTTTTTGGATTATCACATCTATCTATTGCACGTTCCTGTGCTTGTTTATTATCATTCATTATTTATCGCTTATTGCTTTCGATATTATAGATAACATCTACAAGTCGGTTTCTATTTTATTTGATATTAAATCGTCTTCGTCTTCGTCTTCTTCCAATAATTCTACTTTTTCAATTTTTTCAAATCTTGAACTAATTTTTCTTGCCGATGTATTTACTTCATCTACATCTTTACTTGCTTGTTCTATGTGTTTCGATAAATTATCCATTCTATTTTGAAATCGAGAAAAGTCTTTAGATAAAACCTGAAGATGTTCCTGTATCAAATGCACCTGTTTACGTGTTGCACTGTCTTTTAAAACAGCTCGGGCCGTTGTTAACACCGCCATTAGCGTAGTAGGCGATACCAGCCACACCCTGGCACGCTGAGCCTCTTCCACCAAATCATAATGATGCGCATGTATCTCTGCAAAAACAGCTTCAGCAGGTATAAACATAACAGCCCCATCAGAAGTTTCACCATTTATAATGTATTTTTTTGCTATATCATTAATATGCTTTTTAATATCTTTCTTGAATTGTTTTTCTGCAAGCTGCCTGTCGATTTCAGAAGACTCTATATCCGCTATCTTTCTAAAGGATTCTAGTGGAAATTTAGAATCTATACCAATACTGCCACTTGGGTTAGGTAAAAATAACATGCAGTCTACTCGGGCACTATTACTCAGAGTATGCTGAAAAGAAAAACTGTTTTCCGGCATTACATTTCGAACCAGCGAGTTTAACTGCACCTCACCAAATGCCCCTCTTGATCTTTTGTCCGCTAAAACCTCCTGTAGACTAACAACATTGCCTGATAGTTCCGTTATTTTTTTCTGTGCCTCATCTATTAATGCCAGTCGTTTTACAACATCAGCAAAGGTTGCTGTGGTTTTTTCAAAGCCTTCATTCAGACGTTTATCAACCTGTCCTGATATTTCTTTTAAACGATCATCAGTTGATCGCGTCAAAGAATCTACTTTTTTACCCAATTCATTACCATTTTGTAGCAATGCATCAGTTACCTGCTTTCTAACTTCACTCATACCCTGAGTTAAATTATCCTGTTGTATTTTTAAAGCTTCTAACTGCCTTTTATCAAAAGACTCTCGATGTTTATTTAAACCCAGCTGTAAAACCTCGATGTTATAATTAAATTTTTTAGATATATCGTGGTTTAATTCACCTATTCGTCTTTCCTGTTTACTCTGCATTTCACTCGAACGCTCTAATATTTTATTTTGCATTTCTGTAATTTGCATATACTGCTCTTTTTGTGCAGCCATTGTTTTTTCTATAATTAACGCCTGCAATTGTGTTTTAGCCTTGCTTAACTGACTTGCTAACCACCATAGCAGTATCGCCAAAATCAAAACAAAACCCATTGCTGAAAATATTAAATTTGATTGCATATAATACTTATCTCTGTAGCTAACAACCCAAAACACACTTTAATCATATTTCTGTATTTAACAATATAAAACCAGTTCATAATTAGTTTAATAATCAAAAACCTGTTTGATTAGCCCCTCAGCCGCTACCTTAACCAGCACAACAGGTCTTTTTAGAAGCCGCCTGGCTGGCCTGCATATCATCATCTCAAAATACAAATATAAAGACTTTAACTTTTATAAGCTCACACTGTATGATTTAAACCTTTATAATCAGCTAACATACCACAATGTCGAATATTCTTCTCACCGGGATTGCCACGCTCGATATCATTAACCAGGTTGATCACTACCCGCCTGAAGACAGTGAAATAAGAGCATTAAATCAAATTATTCGTTGTGGTGGTAACGCCTGTAATAGCGCCATTATATTACAACAACTCGGCATCACGCCTTACCTTCTCACTAATAGAGCTGATGACAGCAATGCCGATCAAATATTCTCTGAACTGGCTCAACATAGTATAAACACCACTTTATGCCCTATACAGAAAAACAGCTCAACTCCCACGTCATATATAACATCCAATACAAAAAATGGCTCTCGCAGTATTATTCATTATAGAAATTTAAACGAATTAAACTCGGCTCACTTTAAAAAAATTAATCTATCGACCTATGACTGGTTACATTTCGAAGCCCGCAACTGCCAGCAACTCGAAATAATGCTGCAATACGCTAAAACCTTTAATAAACCCATATCTATTGAAGTTGAAAAAAACCGTGAGTTTATTGAACTCATAACACCGTTCGCCGATGTCTTACTACTCTCCAGACCTTTTGCTCAATCACGTGGTTTTGATAATGCTTTAACGTGTATCAAACATTTTTCCAGCTTATATAAAGATAAAATCATTACCTGCACCTGGGGCAGTCAGGGTGCATGGCTCTATGCGAATTCAGAAATACAACATCAGTTAGCCTTTGAAATTGATAAAAGCGTAGAAACACTAGGCGCAGGTGATACATTCAATGCTGGTTTTATAAGCTCACTCATTAATAATTTAAGCCCACCATCAGCTCTTCAGTTTGCCTGTCAACTTGCGGCTAATAAATGCCTGCAATCCGGCTTCGATAATATTATAATTCCCGCTTAATAATTCACTCACCAGGAAACAAAATGTCAGAAAAATTATGTCACATTGATGATGTTAATGACCCTGGAGCCAAAGGTTTCAGTTTAAAAAAGGGGCGTAAAGAGCGACTCTTATTCATTATCAAAAAGGATGGCGCTGTGTACGCCTATGAAAACAAATGCCCTCATGCGGGAATAAACCTTGAGTGGCAGGAAGATGACTTTCTAGATCCGGATAATGATCATATCGTGTGCTCGGTACACGGCGCATTATTTAAAATTGAAACCGGTGACTGCCTCGGCGGACCCTGTGATGGTAACGGGCTTACTGCAGCCAATGTTGAAGTTGATAAAGATGGCAACATCTTATTACTAGCATAAAAAAAGCGTCACTAACAACATAAACAGTAACTCATCAGTTACTACTGACTTTCATAAATTATTTTACAGCACAGCACTTCTTAAATTTTTTACCACTGCCACAATAACAAACTTCGTTTCTACCTGGCATTTTAAGATTTCGCTGTGTATTTGACTCTACTTGCTCACCATCCACATAAAACCAGACACCTTTTTCTCGAATAAATCGACTTCTTTCATGCATCTGACCTTTTTTACCCTCATTACTAAAGCCCGCAATAAACTCAACAAACGCCTCATTATTTTTGCCTGGACTCGACTTAAGCACCCTAAGCCCGTGCCACTCCAGACTCGCATCCTGCCCAAGCTTTGAAGGGCGCTGGCTACTATGCCAGGTTTTTAAAATATACTTTTCATTATCCAGCACATATGCCGTATAACGTGAACGCATCAATAATTCGGCATTATCTGCCAGACGTTGTCCATTAATGAACACTAAACAACAGTCTAGTGCATTAATTTTACTACCACAGGGGCAGGTATCATTATTCCTAAGCTGTACTTTACTCATAACATATTGATTTTAATCAATTTAATCAACTTGTCTACATTATAGGCTAATTAAGGATTTTCTGATATTTAATATTGACAATCGTTCTTTCAAATCGTATTGTAAGTGAACGATCACTAACTTGATCGATACGACATCAATTGAATAACAATATATAAGGAGAAACCCTATGAGTTTCGACGCTGAATTAGACGCTAAAGGCCTTAACTGCCCTCTACCCATTTTACGTGCAAAGAAAGCCATTTCTGCATTATCTAAAAGTTCTTTTTTCCATTTTCGAACCTGAATTGGATGAACTCCGTATTTTTGTGAGATTTCATTGATTGTTTCATTTTCTCTAATGGCTTCTAATGCTACTTTTTTTTTGAAAGTTGCTGATCGAAAAGTCCTTTTTTTCATCTTAAGTTCCTTCTGCTTGCTCAATTATTTTAGCAGAAAGT